>JAICPS010000514.1 GCA_025929715.1 Anaerolineae bacterium
AGTAGCAGGGCGAGACCGAGCAGCCAGCTTCTCGCGTCCGTGTGCCGCAGGTAGCTCCGTGGCTGGCTGTCGGCCGCGTCGATGGTCGACGCCCACCACGCCGTCATGGTCAGCGCACTCAGCAGAATAAAGGTGTTTGTCAGATGCACCGCCATGATCACGGCGCGCATGACTGAAGCGTTATCCCCTACCCATTCAAAACGCACCAGGCCGGCGCCTACTAACCCTTCGACGATGATGAACACCAGGGAAAGGACGCTACCACGACGTACGAGGTGGCCGCTCGGAAAGGCGCGCCAGGCCCAGACCAGCAGGGCGATGACCAGCACGCCGGCAAGGCCGCTCGTCGTCCGATGCGCATACTCGATTATCGTCGCTAGCTCTGGCGAGCGCGGCACGACCTCGCCGTTACACAGCGGCCAGTGGCTGCCGCAACCGGCTCCTGAACCTGTGGCGCGGGTAAAGGCGCCCGACATGAAGACCAGAATGTTATAGGCCAGCACGCTCCAGGCGAACGCGGCAAAACGCCGATTTTTCATGGAAATGGTTCTCCAGATTTTTGCCTAGTATACCATCAGTCGCGGTTAACTGCCGCGAGGATGGCAGCGGCGGCAGCTAATCCTGAGAGGGCAGCGCCTTCCACGCGCGGCCCTGCGAAAGCGTCCCCGGCGAACGCCAGAGGCCCGGGAGACGAGCAAAATAGCGTGGGCTGATCGTGTACGGCTACCGGACTGCTGTAACGCCAGCGCACGAGGTGATGCGCGATGGCCTTTGCTCCCAGCCATGGCGCTGACTCCACCAGTAAAAGGCGCGCCACTTCTTCCTCCGGGGCATCAAAATAGCCGCGGCTGAATTCCGGGCTGCCGTGGATGGTGAGGCAGGGAACCGGCGAAATCCCCTTCTGTGCGTTGTCTGCCAGCCAGGAAATGGCGCCGCTGCCGGGCCAAAGGCCGCCCGGCTCGAGCACGTTGCTGGGTCCGTCGAGGGCAACGAGTAGAGCAAGGCACGGATCGTATTTGATTGGCGAAAGCGCCGCATGCGTATCAACGGGTAGCGCCGCATTTCCGGCTTCGATCAGAGCAAGAGACTGGGGAACTGGCGGCGTCAGAATCAAGGCGCCGCCTTCAAAACGGTTGCCCTGTTCTGAGAGCAGCGACCAGCGATCTGTAAATTGCGCCGCCGTGATTGGGGTATTCAAACGTATGTCGAGCGCGCGGGCCAGGTGAGTAGGCAGGGCTGCCATGTGAGGGACGCCCTGATAGCGGGGCTCTCCGTCACCGTATGACGGGGCGCCAGGTGTGGCGAAGCCGGTGCTCCATTGTCGCGTGACGCCCGCATCCAACCACTGTTCGGCGTGCTGCCGGAAACGGTCACTGCGTACCGTGAAGTATTGGGCGCCATGATCAAAAACCGCGCGCTTACCGCCGGGCAACGCCATTGCGTACGAAGCAATACGCCCACCCACACGCCCGCCCGCCTCGAACACCGTGACGCGCAGACCTGCGTTCTGCAGCTGCTGCGCTGCCAGCAGGCCGCTGATACCGGCGCCCACGACAACGCAGGAGGTGGCGGCGGTGACCATTTAACCACCACCAGAAAGTCGCGGCAGCCAAAGAACGTGCCCGGCCGTGACCTCTACGTCCACGTAGGCCGCCGCTTCACCCAAGCCGTTGATTGCCGTCACTTGCACGCGTCGCGCGCCCAGGTCGGGCCATTGCAGAAAGATCGTATCGTTGTGTCCATTGCTGTTGACAATGGGCATCTGCCCGGTTATCTCCCATGTGTAGGTGAGTGGTTGAGTCACGTAGGTCGGCGTGACCACGGCGGTGAAGGGATAGGAGACGCCAGGAACAAGCAGGGCGGGTGCGGTGACGGTCAGCGCTTGCGGAGCAACCGGCTTCAGCGCCTCGACCGCGGCCAGCGCGTTGATGGCTACGACGGGCCGGCCGTTCTTAGAGTCGATGACGGTCGTACCGCCCGTCCGCAGTAAGGTCTGGATCTGCGCCGGAGTAAGACTTTCGTTAGCCTGCAACAGCAGGGCGGCGATTGAGGCTGCCGTTGGGGAGGCCTGCGACGTGCCGGCGTATGTGGAAAGTCCGCCCCCTATCCCCGACGCCGTGATCCACATGCCTGGCGCGGCGAGGTCTAGCATCTCGCCGCCATTCGTGAAGCAGGTAATTGTCTGTAAGTTGGTGACGCCGTCGTAGCAGGCTGGCCAGAGCCCGCCAAACCAGCTCTTGTACGTGCCGGAACTTGGCTGGCGGCCAAGATTGCCGTCGTAGGTGGCGCCCACGGCGATCACTTCCTGGTTGCAAGCCGGCGAACCCATCGCCGCCGGGGCGCCCTGATTGCCGCTGGAGGCAAAAACGGGAACGCCGATCTGGCCCAGGCGGGCTACGGCATCGGCCATAATCGGCCAGTCACCGTCACAGTTGCCCTCGTATAGGGCCACGGTGCCCAGGCTCATGTTGACCACATCCACCTGCAACGTGGTCTGGTTGGCCAGGATCCAGTCCAATCCTGCAACCCAATCGGAGAGCCAGCCCCAGTTCGCTTCGTTCAGCACGCGAATGGCCACAATTTCGGCGTCCGGTGCAAAACCCAGGCTGCTAATCTGCCCATCGGCCGTAATAATGCCGCTGACGTTGGTGCCATGGCCATGTTCGTCTTCGGCGCTCAGACCCACATCGGCGCCATTCGGCGTGCAGTCGCCATCCGTAAAACAGCGTTGCGCCACAATGTCTGCGACAAGGTCGGGGTGATCGGTGTCTATGCCCGTATCAATCACTGCGATGCGTGCGCCGGCGCCTGTCAGCCCGTACTCCTCATGTACTACGTCCGCGCCCATTGCCGCCACACTTTGCGCCAGGTGGCCCGTGCCTTGAGCGTCTAACTGCACCCGCGACACAGCGGTGTCTGTAGTCAGGGCGGCGAGGCCTTCCTGGCTCAGCATGCCGGCGAGCGCCGCGAGCATTTCGTAGCGGCGTTTTACGATGAGCCCACCGGGCGGCAGGCGCGCCAATAGCTCGTCCTGGGCTGCCGAAATCTGCGCGGGTTGTGGAACGGCATCAGTGGTCGTTAACGTAATGAGGACCCGCGCCTCTCCTTTGGCAGCGATGACCTGCAATACTTCGGACGCTATCTGCGGGTTGCCTGCGGGCGAAGGCGGCTCAGCGGAAGCAGGCGCCGGCTGTGAGCGAGCAAAAAACGCGATCAGTAACAACGCCAACAGTGACCCAAAGGGTTTGCGCAGCATCATATAAGTATGCCTCATTGTATGCCTTGGAGTTTCATGTGAGTTCGTTCTTTCCATCCGCTCTCATACGCTTCTCTAACTGAACTTTGATTATTTTAATTGAAATCAGTTACAGCAGTTACAGATCGAAAGCATTACGTGGGGTAATGGATTTTTAGCCGGCGGCAGTAGCCCCGGATGCCAGACGCAACCGTGGCAGGCGCCTTCCGGCAAAAGGAGAGTCAGCCATGGACATCCACTCTTATCAGTGGGG
>JAICPS010000284.1 GCA_025929715.1 Anaerolineae bacterium
CTAAAAAGGTCCATACCATTATTAGAGGCCACGCAATCGGTGCCCAGGCCCACGCGCACGCCGGCCGCTTTCAGCGCCGCGATTGGCGCGATTCGCCCCTCGATCTTGGCGTTGCTCGCCGGGCAGTGGGCCACCCGCACGCCGTGGCGGGCGAGGATTGCTGCCTCTTCCTCGTCCAGATAGATGCAGTGGGCGGCGACCACGTCCGGGCCCAGGAAGCCAATGGACGCCAGGTAACGCGCCGCGCCCCGGTAACCGCGACGTTCAACTTCCGCCAGCTCCTGTCGCGACTGGGCCAGGTGGATGAAGATGAGCGCCTCATAGCGATCGGCCTGCTGCCGCGTCCAGCGCAAAAGCTCGGTGCTACAGCTGTCGGGCCCTACCGGACCCAGGCCCACCTGAATCAGACCCTTGTTTCTGGCGCCGTATTCTTCCAACAGGGCCAGCGTTTGCGCCTTGCGCAGTTCGGCGTCGCGGTCGACCAGCGAGGGCGCCACGACGGCGCGGATGCCGGCGTGTGACAGCGCTTCCACGACCACGTCCATGTGCGAGAAGCGATCTGCAATCGTCGTCACGCCCTGCCGCAGCAGCTCGTAAGCGCCCAACAGCGCGGCCCAATAAATGTCTTCGCGTGTGAGATACTTCTCGGCTTGCAACTCATAGCGGAACCAGTCGGCCGAGTCCATGTCCTCGAGCAAGTTACGGAAGTAGCTCATTCCTGTGTGCGTGTGGCTATTGACCAGCCCGGGCAGAATAATTTGATCCGTACAATCAACCACGGTCGCCTGGGTGTGGGGTGGGGGAGCTTCTGGCGCCGGACCGACAAAAGTGATATGTGCATCGTCAAACACGACGACGCCCGGCTCAATGCAACTTGCTTCGCCAGCTAGCGGCAAAATTGTCCCACCGTGCAAATAGGTCTGGACCATAACTTTACTCTAACACAACCTGGAGTAGAACGTCAGATGAAACGCGTCGACAGTCGTTCGACTACCTGGCGTCCAATACTTAGAGAAGCTGTCGCCGCCGGCGAGGGGGCATTGATCACATGCACAGTCCGGGGCGTTTCGTGAAAGGCAAAATCATATAGCAATCGACCGTCAGGCGCAATAGCCTGAGCGCGCACACCGGCCGGGGCCGAAATCAAATCGTCGGCAGTGATGTCCGGGATCAAACGGCGCAGACTCCCGGCAAAGGCCTGCTTACTAAGCGAGCGCCACATCTCGCCCATCCCTGTGCGCCAGTAACGGCTGACGAGCCGCATGAAGCCGATATAGGACAGGCTGTCCAGTAGATCTCGTCTATTGACGATCCCCAGGCGATAACCTTCTCGGGCAAAGGCGAAGACGGCGTTAGGTCCACACTCTACCTGCCCGTCAATGGTGCGTGTAAAGTGCACGCCTAAAAAGGGAAACCGCGCGTCGGGCACTGGATAGATGAGATTGCGGCAAAGGTGTTTGGCCGCCGGCCTCAGCTTATAATATTCGCCACGAAAGGGAACGATCCGCGCCGGGAGCCGCGTGCCAACCATCGCCGCAAGGCGATCAGAATATAGGCCCGCACAGGCTACCACGAAGTCGGCGTGTAGCTCCTGCTCTGCTGTCCTGACGATGACCTCGTTTTCGCGTTCCTCTATATCCGTCACGGTAGCTCCTGTCAGGATCTGGTTTCCGGCCTCGCTGACAAACGCCATCAGTCGCCGGCTCACCTGCTGATAGTCGACGATTCCCGTATCATGGACGAGGAGGGCTTCGATTCCTGTGACATGCGGCTCGATCTGGCGCAAGTGACGCCGACCAATCAGTTCACACTGCACGCCGTTCTTTGATCCACGCTTGGCAAGCTGGTGCAGGCCTTCTAATTCGTTTTGATCCGTCGCCACAATCACTTTACCGCAGGTCTCGAAGGGAATGCCCGCTTCCCTGCAAAACGCTTCTAAGGCCTGCTTTCCTTCCCGACAAAGATTGGCTTTATATGATCCCGGCTTGTAATAGACGCCCGAGTGGATGACCCCAGAATTGTGGCCAGATTGGTGTGTAGCAACCGAATCCTCCTTTTCCAGCAAAGTAATTGTCTGTTTCGGATAGCGTCGCGAAAGGTTGTACGCCGTTGCCAGCCCGAGGATCCCGCCGCCGATGATTACAATGTTGCTTTTTTCCATAGAAGCTTTCCCAGAGGTGCCCGGCACTTCCAGAGTGCCCGGCATCTGAGCTCAGGTAGAGCACGCCCTAGACCCTGTACTTGCGACGCCTTAGATGCTCCAGAATACGCTCCAGATGTTCCAGTGTCTTGGGGTCGGTACTCGTAGCCGGTTGGCGCACGGTTGCGGTCGTAAAGACTCCGCGCTGTACGAGAATGTGTTTGCGTAGAGAAACGCCAAGCTTAGGCTGAAACTCGAAGCGAATGAGGGGCAAGATATCGTAGAAGATTGTCGCTGCCGCGTCCATATCGCCCTCCTGGTAGCGAAGAAAGATCTCCACGAGTAGCTCCGGATAGGGAAAGCCGGTCATGATGCCGTTCGCGCCGCGGTCCAGCTCTTCAAAGGCGTACATGCCGCCCAAGGCTCCAAAAACGCCAAGACCGTCGTCCAGCGCTCCTTGTAGCTGCGCCATCTTGATTCCGGTGGGTGGGTCTTCAAGCTTAATATAACGAATATTTTCGTGGCATTGGTATATCCGTGAGATTAGTGGTGGAGACAAAACTATGCCGGTGGAAGCCGGATAATCGTGGATGATAATTGGGATGTCCACGGCTTCGGCAAGATTGTAGTAAAAGTTAAGGATCGCCTCGTCATTTTGAACGGGTGGCGGACCCAGCAGAATGGCGTTTGCGCCCAATTCATTAGCCTGATGGGCCGCCTCAATTCCCAGTCTTATCCCGGCTGCGCGCACGCCCACGACGAGAGCAGCGGCTGTGGGTAACGCCCCGCGCATCGTCTCGACCACCAGCGCGCGTTCCCGCTCATTCAGCATGTGCGCTTCGCCCATCACGCCAAGCACGGCCGGTCCTTGTGCGCCACATTGCACGACGAATCTCGCCAGGCGCTCAAGACTGCCGGTATCGACGTTTCCATCGCCGTCAAACGGTGTTGGGACGATCGGATAAACGCCTCGTAGCTCCAATTTTTCGACCTCAGCCAACCCGATACTGTTCCAGCTTCTCTTCGTCGATTTCTACGCCAAGTCCTGGCCCTTTGGGGAGGTAAAGGTAGCTGTTTTCAAAGCGCAGGGGCTCGGTGAGGAGATCGTCTTTGAGCAGAGTGGGCCCGGTGAAGTCGGAGGTGTGCGAAAGCGTCTTACATGCCGCCGCGAAGTGGGCTGCTGCAGCTGTGCCCACGCCCATTTCCATCATCATTCCCACGGTGATAGGTAATCCGGCCGCTTCGGCGACGGCGGCCATTTTCTGAGAGCCTTGAAAGCCGCCGGGACGGCCCAGCTTAATATTGATCATGTCCGCTGCCTGCTGCCTGGCGAGGGCCATTACGTGCTGCGGGGATCTGGCGCTTTCACATGCCAGTATTGGCGTGTCCAGCGCTTCGCAGACCTGGCGCATGCCGTCGAAGTCCCACCGTGGAACAGGCTGCTCGATCAGCGAGAGGTTGTAGGCTTCCATCGCGCGCAAGGTGCGGATGGCGACGGCAGTTGTATAGCCCTGGTTCGCATCGACTCGGATGTCAACTTCGTCCCCAACGGCGCGCCGAATCTCTCTGATCAGCGCTATCTCTTTCTCGGGATTGGAACCTATTTTGACTTTCAGACTTCGATAACCTTCGCAGACGTAGGTTTCAGCATCTTTAAGCGCGGTCTTAACATCCTTGATGCCAATGGTCTGGCTAACCAATACTTTTGAGCGGTAGCTGCCACCGAGCAAAGCGTGCACAGGAACGCCGAGAGCCTTACCCTTTAGATCGTGCAGGGCGATGTCGACGGCCGCCTTGGCAAAACGGTTGCCCTTAGGCAGGCCGCGATTGATTACCTCGTGGGCCGCGGCGATGTTTAATGGGTCGGAAAGCGCCAGCAAAGCAGGCTGAATATAGTTTAGAATGGTGTGCACAATGCCCGGTCGCGTTTCGCCTTCAAAATAGCGCCCAATTTCGCCGATGCCCATAAGCCCTTCGTCCGTATGGAGTTTGACAATCACGTAACCGCTCAGCGCCTGCGGGCCTTCGGTGAAGGTCTCAGTTACTGTGGCAATGGAGAAATCTACTTTTAGTGGAATCGTTATAGGAATAGCTTCAACTTTTGTGATTCGCATAGTACTCTTTCCGGGTTAGGTTGTATCATAAGCCTCCGGCTTGTGCGGGATACACAAGCACGGTGCTTATTACGAGCCAGCCTGTGCAATCGTTGCGTACTTTTGTGGGCGCACGGCGCGGTAACTCGCGCAGCCGCAGTCGTCGGTCAACGGGGTGCGGGCGAGTGCCCGTAGGCTTACGCGTGGAGCTACGTCCGCCATTTCCGTGTGAATGTCATCCAGTTCGCCCCATTCGTCCGGAATAATGCCGTCGACAAAGTTCACCACGTAAGAGTTGCTGACGAAGCAGGCGCCAATCTCACGGGCGTGGGTGGCTTCCGGACACATGCTCTGGCTGACATAATCGGCGCCCATTAAGCGCAGCGCCTGAGCCTCGGCCGGCGTCTCGAAGCGTGGACCCCAGGTATGGGCTACCACGAGCGCGTTAGCAGGTCCGAAGACACGATAGTTAGGCGGCCATGCTTCTCTGGCGGCTGCTTCCAGTGCGGCGCCCATGCTGGGGCAGAACATCTGCTTGCCACGACACACATATTTCATACGGCCTGGCAATATCGAAAATTCGGTCTGGGCTAGATAGAGCATATCGCTGGCAATCACCAGGTCGCGCGGCAGGATGGCCCGATTGAGCGAGCCGCAGGTGCTGTCCGCCAGGACCTTGCGGACGCCTGCCTCGTTCAGAACCCAGAATACGCGCCGTTGCGACGCGTGGTCGATCTGATCAGAGCGCCAGCCGTGGGCAAATACGTTGAGCGCCGTTCGGCTTTTCCCATCGACCGTAACGCTGCCGTCGAATTCGAGCACCTGCCAGTTCTCTGTCAGCCCCCATGGCGTCTCAAAGGCCAGTCCCCGGTCTAACACGCGCACGCCGGGTTCGTTAAGATCGTCGGGAAAACGGATACCCCATCCGGCTGTACCTGAAATGAGGGCAAAGTTTACGTGTGGGATCTTGTTTGTCATTGGTTGTTCTCCTGAGTAAATTTCCGCGTCCTATTTAAGGCACTTAACAGAGATCGAGCGGCTGCGCAGAGGCACAATGCAGCAATTGGGCACTTTATCAAATTGGCTCACGCGTTTGGAAACTTACTAGGTGCGGGAGACGTGTTTGCGCCACGGCAATAGCAAACTCTCCAGCCTCACCACAGCGTAAAAGGCCAGGGCTGAAACCAACGTCGTTACCAGCATTGTCGCGTACAGCATCACCGGATCAAACTGGTACGTCGCCAGAATGATCAGGTAGCCGATGCCGGCGCTGGCGTTGATCCACTCGGCGACCGCAGCGCCAAGGATCGACGAGGGCACCGCAATCTTGATTGCTGCAAAAAAAGATGGCGCCGAAGAGGGCAGGCGCACGCGCATAAGCTCCTGCCGCCAGTTCGCGTCAAGCACGTGTAGCAGTTCCAGCAAGCGTGGATCGACAGAGCGCAGTCCCACAATCATATTTACGAGCGTAGGGAAAAAGACCACGATCGTCGCGACGGCAACTTTCGACTGCCAGCCCAGACCAAACAGCAGAATCAACACCGGCGTGATGGCGATAAGGGGAATGCTGCGTAAGGCCAGAGCGAAAGGCATGATGATGCGCTCGAGGTGTTCGTTGTAGACGGAAGCAATTGCCAGAGCAATGGCCGTGGTGGTGCCCAGAAGAAAGCCCGCGACTGCTTCGAGAAGGGTGACGCCGAGGTGCTCCAGTAGAAACGCTGCGTTTTCCACCGTGTAACGCAGGACGTCGACCGGCCGCGGGACGATAAACTCTGGGGGGTAATTCGTGATCGTTTGTCCCACCTGCCACAGAATAAAGAAAGCCAGGATCAGGATCCAGGGCAAAAAGCGCTGGACCATGTGGCGTATCGTGGAGCGCCGAGTCTTACCGGCAACGGATCTGTCCAATGGGGTCGTCGCTTCAGCCACCGTTGAGTTCCTCCTCCACGTACAAGGATTTGGGCATCTGGCTGCGGATCGCTTTGAGCTGTTCAAAAAACGAG
>JAICPS010000559.1 GCA_025929715.1 Anaerolineae bacterium
ATCGTAGAAGGAACAACCCCCTACGCCGAGCCCGGAGCTGTGGACGCCGTGCTGGTGGTCTCGGGCAGCGCATCGCCCGTGACCGCCGAGCAGATCCGCTGGGCGCTAGGGCACGGTTTCATAGTCGCGCGACTAGACGTGCAGCGCTTGCTGGATCCGGAGACTGTCGAGAGCGAATACAGCAAGGTATGCGCCGAAGCGAGCGCGGCGCTGGATGCGGGCCAGAGCGTGGTGCTCTTTTCGGCAATGGGCCCTGACGACGAAGCAATTATGAGGGCCGGAAAGGGCGAACAGACAGGCTGTGCGCTGAACGCCAGGGTCAGCCGCTCGCTGGGCGCAGTTCAGGGCAAGATTACGCGCGCGATTATCGAGAATAGCGGGGTCCGGCGTGTGTGCGTGGCGGGAGGCGATACAGGTGGGCACGTCGTGCAGCAGTTGGAGGTGTTTGCTCTGGAGATGCTCGCGCCGATCGCGCCGGGCGGCCCACTGTGCCGGGCTCATTCGCAGCAGCCGCAAATGGACGGACTGGAGCTGGCGCTGAAAGGCGGACAGTTGGGGCAGGTAGACTACTTTGGACGACTACGAGGAGATCACTTATGAAAAAGACCCTGGCGCTTATTCATACGGGGACGTTTCTGGTTCCGGTCTTTGAACGGCTGGTGCAGGAAGTGATGCCCGGCGTGAGCTTGTTTAATATCGTGGACGAAAGTCTGCTGAAAAACACGATAGCCGAAAAGCGCCTGACGCCGTTGACGGCGAGGCGACTGGCAGGTTACATCGAGTCGGCCGAAGAGGCCGGCGCCGACGTGATCATGGTTACCTGCTCGTCGGTAGGTCCCGCCGTGGACGCAGCGCGGCCGTTCGCCGCAGTCCCTGTGTTGCGTGTGGACCAGGCCATGGCCGACCAGGCCGTGCGTGTAGGAAGGCGCATCGGCGTGATCGCCACGTTGTCGACGACGCTGAAACCAACCGCCGATCTGGTGCGCGCGCGGGCCGAGGTCCAGGGCCGCGACGTCGAGATCGTGGAAAAGTTGTGTGACGGCGCGTTTGAGGCTGTTGCGGCCGGAGACGGCGCCACGCATGATCGCATCGTCGCCGCCGCGCTCCGTGAGCTAATGACGCAAGTTGACGCCGTGGTGCTGGCCCAGGCCTCGATGGCGCGAGTTGTGGACGGCCTGGCTGAAGAGGAGAAGACGGTCCCGATCTTTACCAGCCCGAGACTGGGCGTGGAGGCGGCAAAGGCGGCGCTGGAGGAGCTGAATTAACGTCGTAACGATCTCGTAACGCTGTAAGCCTATAATTTCGCTTTGTCGCATCACTTTGATCAATGCAGGAGGGACTTACAGTGAGAAAAGTGTTGAAGTGGATCGGTATTGTTTTAGGCGGGCTTGTGCTGCTGCTTGTCATCGCCGGCATCAGCCTTTACCTGGTAGCACGCGGGCGTTTGAACCGTGATTATGACATCCAGGTAGAGGCGATCACCATTCCCACGGACGAGGCGACTGTAGAGCGGGGCGGGCACCTGGTGGAAGCCGTCAGCGGTTGCGGCGGGTGTCATGGTGAAGATTTCGGCGGGCTTCCGCTCTTTGACGACCCGACGGTGGGCACGGTCTATTCGTCAAATCTAACCTCAGGTGAAGGCGGCGTTGGCGGACAGTTCAGCGACGAAGACTGGATAAGGGCCATTCGCCACGGCGTCCGGCCCACTGGGGAACCGCTCGTGATCATGCCTGCCCATCATTTTTACCGTTATAGTGATGACGATCTGGCCTCGATCATCGCCTATGTGAAGACAGTCCCACCTGTTGATCGCGAATCAGGCGGGCGGCAACTCACCATCCCGGCGTATTTTTTGTTAGCCCTTGGCGCCTTTGGCCCAGCGGTAATTCCGGCCGAGATTATTGACCACGAAGCGCCACATCCTGAACCGCCGCAGCCAGGAGTAACGGAGGCTTATGGCGAGCACCTCTCGTATGTTGCCACCTGCCGTGACTGTCACGGCAACGACTTTGCTGGAGGACAGGCCGGCCCTGGTCAGCCTATCGCACCAAACCTGACGCCGGGCGGCGAGTTGGCGAACTGGTCGCAAGAGGACTTTATGACCTTGATTCGTACCGGGACCACGCCTGAGGGAGAACAGGTGGACCCTTTCATGCCCTGGATGGCATATCAGAATATGACCGATGAGGAGTTACAGGCCATCTGGCTCTACCTGCAATCGCTCCCGGCGCGCGAGTCGTTTACTCCCTAAGAAATTGGCTTGATTTGTTGAAAAGCGATCCCAATTGGTGCTAAACTACGCGGTTAACTGTCTGTAATTCGACACAACGAGAAACGCGTCGTTGACCTGTTCCCAATAAGGAGTGAGTTGTTCCGCTCAATGGAGCAACTCACTCCTTTTGTGGTCTGGTCGGTTGACCGATTTGAAAAATTGGTC
This sequence comes from Anaerolineae bacterium, assembly GCA_025929715.1. Lineage (GTDB taxonomy): Bacteria > Chloroflexota > Anaerolineae > Promineifilales > Promineifilaceae > JAAYYY01. The sequence continues at coordinate 2,438 of JAICPS010000559.1, forward strand.
TACATAGTAATGGTAACCGAAAATATGGGGGCGCTTTGATATGCGCAGAGCTTTGAAGTGGCTGGGTACAATTGTCGGCGGCCTACTTGGCCTACTTTTGCTGGCATTTGCAACGGTGTATCTATTAAGTGAGTCGAGGCTAAATCAAACGTATGCCGTACAGCCCGATCCCCTGGCAGTGGAGATTTCGCCTGACGCGGTTGCGCGGGGCGAGCACCTGGTGGAGAGCATTGGCTTTTGCCAGGACTGTCACGGCGAGGATCTGGCAGGTGATGTGACCGACGACGATCCATTGATGGGTCGCCTGATTGGACCAAACCTGACCACTGGAGAGGGTGGGTTGGAACCGGACTACGGGGATGAAGATTTTGTACGCGCGATCCGCCACGGCGTGGATCGTGACGGATATCCGCTTATCGTGATGCCGGCCGACTTTTTCTATAATTTTAGCGACGATGACCTGGCGGCAATCATTGCCTACCTGCGCTCGCTTCCGCCGATCGACAACGACCCAGGTGAGATTTGGATCGGGCCGTTAGGCAGGCTGTTCCTGCTCATAGAACCGGCTATTCTGCCTGCTGCGAACATCGATCACGATGCGCCGCGCCCGCCCGCGCCGGAGCCCGGCGTGACGGTGGCATATGGTCGTTATCTGGCGACAAACTGCGTCCTTTGCCACGGCGAGGATATGGCCGGTGTTCC
>JAICPS010000197.1 GCA_025929715.1 Anaerolineae bacterium
CGCACAAATGGTCGTGTAGTTTTTCCAGTTAAGAAGCTCCCGGCGTAACGCGGCATCGTGCACCACCAGCCAGCCGCTGCGTAGGCCGGGAAGGCCGTGGACCTTGGACAGGCCCGCAAGAACAATGTTGCGCTCGTCGTGGTCCGCTGCCGAAGGCAGCCGCGTGGTGTTGCCATTCTCAAGGCCGCGATACATCTCGTCGCAGAATAGCCAGAGTTGCTGACGGCCTTGCCGCCGGCGTACGATATCCAGGAAAGCTTCGAACTCTCCTGGGGATGGGAGATACCCGGTTGGATTATGCGGAAAGTTCACAATCAACAGCCGGCTTTGCGCCGTAAGCAGTTGTTCCAACTCGTCTAGACTGGCCTCCCAACCCTGCTCGCGGGGATGTACGTGCCAAAGTTTTACATTTTCCGGGCCACAGATGTGTTCGGCTACGTTGCGCAATGACTGGTACGCCGGCGCCATGACGATCACTTCGTCGCCAGGCGACAACAGCGCGCGCAACGTGATGTAAATTCCTTCTTCGGGCGCGCCAAGAACGATTACCTCATCGGGGGCGACCATCTCGTAACTTTGGGCAATGGCCTGTCGCAAAAGGGGATGGCCCTGTGTTTCGGTGTAGCCCAATCTTAATTGAGCCAATTTAGACAGGGGGACGCCGGCCAGGGCCAGCAGCTCGGCGATAGGAATAGTCTCGCAGTCCGAGGCGCACAACGTATGCGGGACGCTGAATTCATAGCGCGCAAAGAACTCTTCAATGGCAAATGGCGCAATTTCCACCGATTTCCTCCATGCAGGCCAGCCGGCGATTTTTTCTACGCCGTCACATCAACTATCATACCGTGTCCCACCACGTTCGCGAAGCGGCGCTATACACTCGGCCCGCCATTCACTTTTCCTCTGGAGGCTAATAAATGGAAAACGATCATTTCATTGAGATATATAGCAACCAGGCTGAAGCATACCAGCGAATGATCGCCGCCGAAGACGTCGACCACAATCTTTTGCCTGCCTTGAACAGCCTTGTCGATTTTGCTGGGCAACGGGTGCTGGACCTGGGCAGCGGAACGGGCCGGCTTGCGCGCCTCTTGCACGAGCAAGCCTCGTCAGGCGTCGTCGTCGATCTACATTGGGCGATGCTCCTTGAAAATCGCCGCCAGCAACACAGCACCGGCTTTTTTTGGCCGCTAGTGCAAGGCGACCTCCACAGATTGCCCCTGGCCAGCGCTTCGGCGGGCGTCGTCGCCGCTGGCTGGGCCATCGGACATTTTTGCGCCTGGTACGGAGAACAATGGCAGAGCCACGTGGAACGGGCGCTGCGCGAGATGGAGCGTGTTGCACAGCCCGGCGGCGATCTGATCATTTTGGAAACGCTGGGTACTGGCGCCCTTTCTCCCGCGCCACCAACGCCACAATTGGCGACCTACTATGAGCTTCTCGAGCAGCGATGGAGTTTTCGACGAACCGAAGTCGCCACCGACTACCAGTTCGACAGCGTAAGCGACGCCGTCGCCCATATGGAGTTCTTTTTTGGCGAACAGTTGGCCCAAGAAATCCGCCGTCGGGGCTGGCAGCGCGTCCCAGAATGGACCGGAATTTGGCGCAAGCAGGTGTGATTGCCGCTAACGCTAATGGCGCTCAGAATGTGCCTTGCAACTGCGATGCTCCGCGGTATACTTTTGATAGTACATTTGTACCAACGCAGTAAAGCCACGACGCAACATACATCCTAGCCGCTTTTATCCACATTCAAGGCTCGTAGACAACTCAATTAAGTATTCCGTATCAGGGAGCCCTTCGCCTTAGGTCATTCTATGTGTGATGCATTCCTGTAGCCTTATCTTTGAACTGTAACGGAGAGAAAAATGCAAACCAAGTTTCGTATCAGCCTTTTGCTCATTACCGTCCTCGCCTTCGTGGTCCTGTTCGCCTCTACTGAATCGGCGTTGGCAACCCAGGCGCCGGTAGATCCGGAACCGGTTGATCTGCCACCCGATGTCCGTGCCTGGAAGCCGACGGCTGACCGCCTGCAGCCGCTTGCTCCAGGAGCGTTGGCCGAGGCGGAAGCGGCCGGACTTGCTGCCGCCCAGCAGCTCGACTGCGTCCTGGACAGCAAACTGTTTCTGACCCTGGACAGCGCGAATGGCTTCTACTTCTTCACCAACTTCCTCCTACTCGCTCAAGGCGACGACGCCCAGATCTGGGTACAGGAGAATATGAGTTGGCCTGAGGGAGATCCTCGCGAAACGCCGGTAGTTACCTGCGAACAGGCAGAATACATGTTGGGCGAATTTGAGAACAACATCTACCCAACCGAGGTCGACTTTTTTGGTCCGCCCGACTTCCACGATGGCAGCAACGCAACCCTGCCGGACCTAGCGGGCCTCCCGCCCGATTACTATGAAGATGAGGCCGGGCGACAGGTTGTGCTCGTAGCCAACGTCCGCGATGAGAATTATTACGATCCCACCTTCCCACTTTACATCGCGGGCTTTTACTCGGACGCGCTTGAATCATGGTTTGACCGCAACACGATGACCATCGACGGTTTCGACTGGGAAAACCGCATTGGTCCCGTTGCCGAGCGGCCTTTCCTTTATGAAGGCATCTTCGCCCACGAGTACCAACACCTGCTGCACTCGGACTATGACGGCGACGAAGTGAACTGGATCAACGAGGGTCTTTCCGATCTCGCCGAATTCCTGGTCGGCTACGGCCATCCCGACAGCCACGTGGCGGCGACGGCCGATCTGCCGGAGAACTCGCTCGTCGTCTGGGAAGATCAGGGACCGCTGGAGATCCTATCTGATTACGGCCACGCCTACTTCTTCATGCTATACCTGCTGGAGCAGTATGGCCAGGGAGCCATTCAAACGCTGTTTCATAACTCGTCAAACGATATCACCGGCGTTCAGGAAACGCTCGATGCCGTGGGCAGCGACCGGGACTTTGCCGCGGTCTACCGCGACTATGCCGTGGCCCTGCTCATCGATTCATCGCGAGGTGGACGCCAGTACCAGTTCCAGAACATCGACTTTAACCTGAATGTTGGCACGCCCAGTAATCCAAATCCAGAGGCTTTCAGCATGCCCGGCGCGCCTCCCTGGGGCACAGATTACGTCTGGCTGGAGAATCGTGGCCGGCAGCTTGTCTTCGACGGAGCGGACTTTACCAGCTTCCCCACCGCCTGGACCTCTGACGGAGAGGTGCTGTGGGGCGGAACCGGCGACCTGGTCGATCATTGGGCCATCTTCGAAACAACCGGCGGCGGCACGTTGAGCTTCGATACGATGTACGAGATCGAGGAAGGATGGGACTTCGGATTTGTGCAGGTGTCGACCGACGGAGGCCAGACGTGGACTAGCCTGGCCAACGAATATACGACGTCCGAGCATAATCCCGCCGCCCATCCCAAGATTGTGGAGAATGTTCCAGGTCTGACTGGCTCCAGTGGCGGCTGGATCAACATGAGCTTTGACCTCAGCGCCTACGCCGGTCAAGATATCCTGGTTGCGTTCCGCTACGTCACCGACTGGGCGACCACCTTAGACGGCTGGTATGTCGACAATATCTACGTCGACGACACGCTTATATCAGACGGTTCCAGCACCGAGCCCTTCAGCGACATCACCGAGATCATCCCAGTGGAAAATGACTTCATCGTCAGCCTGGTTGCAAGGAACCGGCTGGGAACCCGTGTTTTCTACAGAGTGGTGCACCTCGATCTGGACGACATGACAGAGCAAGGTACTTTTGACCTGAGTCAGCTTATGGACGGCTCGACCCGCGTGATGATGCTCGTAACGTTCGCCGCACCCGAAGGGCACACCGAATATGCCGAATATGGCTACGGCTTTGCACGAATCAACAGCGACTAAGTTCGAGCGATCATCAGCAGCGCTATCAAGGGGTTGTCCCGGACGGGATAACCCCTTGTTTGAATCGTGAGAACTAGGGGCGATTCGCCAAACGCCCGTGCCCGGTCACATCTAATCGACAGGGAGCCACGGCTGCCCGTCGTCGATTTCATCGGGATCGGCAGGTAACTCTGGCAAGATAGGAGCCCCGTCTTCGCCACAGAGCACTGTGCGTTGGCCCATGTCTGTATGGTACTCGTATTGCTCGCCGCTCATCGTCAATAACACGAGATAGCCTGGTGTTACCTCTTGGGCATAATCAGCACCCGGAAGCGGGCAGCCAAGACCGGCATCGGGCCACGCCATCGCGGTCACAGAAATGACCTCAATCTCAGCTGGCGCCCGCTGGCTGCGCCGCGCAAGATCTGCGCGAGCCGCTAGCACGACATCCGATTGCTCGCCATTTTCGTCACCACCGGCCTCCTGCTCGGTGGTAGGAGCGATGATCGTGGCCGTCGGCTGAACGACTGTTTCACCGGGATCGGCAGTCGCCGGCTCTTGCTCAGCTGATCCAGCAGGTCGGCCGGTTTCCGGCTGGCAACCACCCGCTATCAGCGCCAGGGCGATAAGCAGCCAGAAAATCAGAAACAGAGGTCGTCTCATAGAAGCGTTGCATCAAGCGTAATTTCATCCACGGCGCCTAGCGCCTGCGATATAGGGCAGCCGTCTTTTGCTCTTTCGGCCTGTTCCTGGAATGTGTTCTCGTCGATGCCCGGTACTCGCGCCTCAGTGATCAGGTGTACGCGGGTAACTCGGAAGCCATTATCGCCTTTAGTCAGGTGGACCTGCGCCGTGGTGTGGATGCGCTCTGGCGTAAAACCGGCGCGTCCCAATTCCCCGGAAAGGGCCATCGAATAGCAGCCGGCGTGCGCTGCAGCGATTAGCTCTTCGGGATTGGTTCCTTCGCCCTCTTCAAAACGCGAGCTAAACGAGTACTGACCTTCATAAGCGCCGCTCGCCATTTTCATCGTGCCTGTGCCTTCCCGCAGGCTGCCTTCCCATACGGCTTCTGCAGAACGTACTGCCATAATCCTGCCTCCTTATATTTTCGTGCGTAGATTTGATGGATTGTGCGACGACACAATATCGTGCGGTCGCCGAATCGACGGCGATCCTGTCCAGACTAACACTTTAATATAAACATTTCATAGGTGAGGCACCCGCGGCGATGGACCGCGAGCAGGATGCTCGCACTTTGTTTTGTTGCGATCCACACACAGCGTGCCATAATCAAAGACATGAGCAGCCTCCAAGAAGAAAAAGAACGCTGGCAAGAAGAAACGCTGCAACCTACGCTGAGGCGATCCCCTGAAAGGCGCGAACGGTTCGAGACTAGTTCCGAAATACCGGTGCACCGCCTTTACCTCCCGGAGGCGCCCGACGAATATCTGCATAAACAGGGCTTTCCCGGGGAATACCCATTTACACGGGGGGTGCAGCCCACGATGTATCGCGGCCGGCTGTGGACGATGCGCCAGTATGCCGGCTTTGGTACCGCCGAAGCGTCCAACGAACGCTATAAATACCTTTTGAGCCAGGGCCAAACCGGGGTTTCGGTGGCTTTCGATCTGCCGACGCAAATTGGCTATGACGCCGACGATCCCATGGCTGCGGGTGAAGTCGGGCGCGTAGGAGTGAGCATTCCCAGCCTACAGGATATGGCACGCCTCCTCGACGGCATCTCCTTGGACAAGGTCAGCGTCAGCATGACGATCAACGCGCCGGCCGCCATCCTGCTGGCGATGGTCATAGCTGTCGCCAGACGCCAGGGCGTGCCGCTGAACCAGTTGCGCGGCACGGTGCAAAACGACATTCTTAAAGAATATATCGCTCGCGGAACCTACATCTTTCCGCCACGGCCGTCGATGCGGCTGATTACCGATGTCTTCGCATTCTGCAGCCACGAAGCGCCGCGCTGGAATCCAATTTCAGTCTCCGGATACCATATCCGCGAAGCAGGAAGTACGGCCGTGCAGGAGGTCGCCTTCACGCTGGCAAACGGAATCGCCTACGTGCAGGCAGCGCTGGATGCGGATCTCGACGTGGATCAATTTGCGGACCAGATCTCGTTCTTTTTCAACGCCCACAACAATTTTCTGGAAGAAATTGCGAAATACCGCGCAGCCCGTCGCATCTGGGCGCGCATCATGCGTGAGCGCTTTGGGGCGAAAGATCCGCGCAGTTGGCGGCTGCGTTTTCACACGCAGACCGGCGGAAGCACACTTACGGCACAACAGCCCAGGAATAACATCGTGCGCGTGGCTCTACAGGCGCTGGCAGCGGTGCTGGGCGGCACGCAGAGTCTACACACAAACGGTTACGACGAGGCGCTGGCCTTGCCGACCGAGGAAGCCGCCACGCTGGCGCTGCGTACACAACAAGTGATTGCTTATGAGAGTGGCGTGCCGGACACGGTCGATCCCCTGGCAGGCTCTTACTATCTTGAGTCACTTACCGACGAGCTGGAAACGCGCGTCTGTGAATATTTAGAGACGATAGACAAAATGGGCGGTATGCTGCGGGCAATTGAGAGCGGCTACGTGCAGCGCGAAATTCAGGACGCAGCCTATCGCTACCAGCGGGCATTAGAAGGCGGAGATGCCGTCGTCGTAGGCGTGAACCGCTTCCAAGAAGACGGCGAGCCCGACCTGGAACTTATGCGTCTCGATCCACAGATCGAACAGAACCAGCGCCATAACCTCGCCCAACTGCGCGCACAGCGTGATAACCAACAGGTGACCTACCTGCGTCACCAGCTTGCCGGCGCAGCGCAAGGCGACGCAAATCTGATGCCAATACTGATCGAATGCGTAGAGGGCGATGTCACCCTTGGGGAAATCTGTAACACACTACGTGAAGTGTGGGGCGAATACCGGCCCAAATATGAGCTCTAAAAGAGGTGACCGGCACTAGGTGCCCGGCACTCCCAAAATGCCGGGCGCCTGAGGCAACAATGATCAAAATCAACCACATCGCCATCGTCGTGTCCGATCTCGAAGAAGCGCAGAACTTTTGGGTCCAGGCCCTTGGCATGCCACTGCAGCGCGTGGAACAGGTAGAATCCGAGGCCGTGAAGGTCGCCTTCCTGGCAGCCGGCGAGGCCGAGATTGAATTATTGCAGCCCACAAATGAAGAGAGCGGTGTGGCGCGTTACCTGCAGAAGCGTGGTGGAGGCCTGCACCATGTATGTCTGGAGGTAGCTGACATCACTGCAACGCTCGAGCGTCTGCGCGCATACGAGATTGAATTGAATAATGAGATGCCCCGCTACAACGAGCAGGGGCGGCAATACGCCTTCATTCATCCGCGCAGCACGGGGGGCGTGCTGGTGGAGCTATACCAGACGAATAGGTGACCGGCGCTAGGTGCCCGGCACCTAAATAAACAGAAAAAACCGCCGCTTCCAGGGAGGAAACGGCGGTTTATCCGCATAACTTTCGCCAGGAGGGAAGCAAAAGTTATGAACGGCCAATGCCAAGATTTGAGGGAGGGGCAGGCATTGTCCTGGGTTTGGTCGGGCGTTCCAGTCGCGTTTCTCTCGTGCCAGTTTAGGGGGAGGGGAAGTTCCTCAAAAAAAACCCTAACCAAACTTGACTACTATGATAGGGCTGGAGTGTAAACAAAACATTTATTTAAGATAAGAATCGTATGAGAGACGACCCCTAGAAACTGATTTGCGAGCCCCGGCAAACAACCTGGGCTCACGTATCGTCAGCGCTACCAAAGATGTCCAGCCATTCCGCCAACTCGTCGGCGTCGAGAACCGGCCGCTCCTTGGAAGAACGATCTGGACCGGACTGGGCGCGCGTTTGCAGCTCACTTTCTACTTCTCGCGCGAACGTCTGTGAATCGATTGCCGGCATCCCGCGTCGTTGGGCGTTGGCGAGAATCTCGCGGTCCGACGTTACCAGTGTAAACTCCGGTGGATTTCGTACTTGGCGAATGCGGCGCACGAGCAGACGGTCGGCCTCCTGCCCGCTGGAGGCAAAAATGACATCGAGCGACCCGCCAGAGTAGTGTGGCGCCCGTCCGCCGGGCAGGCCGCCGTCGAAAAAGAGCGTGATCCTC
>JAICPS010000182.1 GCA_025929715.1 Anaerolineae bacterium
GATGTACGGGTATTCCGAGGATGGGGATTGGAGATTGGGGATTTACCGAACTGAGTTCGGGCGAGATTGGTGCGGCGCTCACGTTCGCACACCTGCAAACTTGCAAACTTGCATCCCTGTTGTCCTATTCACAAGCGTCCTCCAACACTCCCATCACTTCCTCTGCTGCGCGTTGCCAGCTAAACCGCCGGACGTTTGCCAGACCGTCCTGCACAAGTTTCGCGCGTAGAGATGTGTCCTGCACCAGGCGGACGATGCCGACGGCAATCTGTTGCGTATCACCGGCCGGCGCTAGTAACGCTGCTTCGCCCGCTACCTCTGGTTGCGAGCTGTTATCGGCGCACAACACCGGCGTGCCGCAGGCCTGCGCCTCTAGAATGGGAAAGCCAAACCCTTCATAGAGCGAAGGATAGAGCAGGGCAGTTGCTCCGCTGAGCAGCGCCGCTTTGTCTTCGGCGTCGACGTAGCCGGTAAGTCGGATTGAGCCGCTGTCAGGGCCCAGTGCGATCTGCGTCGCCTGGTTGGATACTGTTTGCAAGATGGGTTCGGAAAGCCAGCCGGCCTTGCCGGCGAGCACCAATTGCTGCGAGACGCCACTTTTGACGTAGGCTTCTACCAGGCGTTGTAAGTTCTTGCGTGGCTGCAGCGTGCCCAGATATAGCAGGTATGGCGCCACAATTCCGTACTTGCCTTGTACGCCGGCAAGCACGTCAGGATCGTGCAATGGAGCCAGACCGGGCTCCACGCCGGGATAGACGACGACGATCTTGCCGGGCTCTACGTCGTAGAGCCTGCTCAGGTCGGTCTTCGTGGCGTTCGAATCGGCAAGCACTAGAACGCTGCGCCGGGCGTTATGCTGTGTGCTCCAGTGCAGGTAGCCTCTCTGCAAACGTGTGTGCGCTTCGGGAAAATAGCGGAAGCCCAGGTCATGCACGGTTGCCACAGCGCGACCTTTGAACGTCAACGGCACGACGTGCGCCGGCGTAAAAAACACGTCTGGCGGTCGCCGGCGCAATTCCCAACCAAGGCGCGCGTGGGTCCACAGCCGTGGAAAGGGAATCACCACCGTCTCCACGTGAGCTGCCTCGGCAAAGAGGTCCGCTGGAGGTGCCTGGTTGAAATAGAGGCGCAACCGGTGACCACGTGCTTCCGCCAACGGAATCAATTCCCGGATCAGGTGAAAGGCATAGCCTTCCGTGCCCGTCCGCCAGCCGACGACGGCCCGACTGGCGTCGATTCCGAACAGTCGCGCTGCATGACGGCTCCGCTGCTTAGACACCCATCAGTCGCGCCGGCGCCCGCCTGCTATGGCTGCACGCGGTCCAGGCACTCCTCAGCTTCGATGAACAGAAAATCAAGCGCTACCCAGCCATCTGCGCGCGTCACCGCCGTGCGTACTTTCACCCACGTGACGCCGGCAACGTCTGTGGGCGGTTCGTCGTCCAGGAGCGTCACGATATCCTCCTCTTGCAGCACCTCCAGTTCAGCGCCGTTAGGCTGGTCGCGCAGGTTCAGGCCGCTGCCTCCCGTGCCGCGCACCACGGCGCGGCAAATCAATGGCTCCGGCGTCGCCGTGGGCGCGTTAGGGTCGGGCGTTGGCGTGGGCGTGTCGGTCGGCGGCAGTGTCGAAAGCGTGGCAGTGGGCGTGGGGATGCCTTCCACCTCTTCACCAGACAACACGGCAATCTGGTCCGCCGTCTGCTGGCGCTCGAAGACAAGAAGGCCTACTGCTCCAATGAAAAGGAGGGCGCTGGCGATGAGTGTAAAACCGGCGCGCCGCAAGATGGCTTCTCGTTCCAGCGTGTAAAAGCGCGCACCCCCGCGACGGATATCGCGATAAGTGATGACGGCGGCAATGAAAGCCAGGACCGCAAGTACCAGAGGAAGGATTGATCCAGTCATACTGTATCTAGAGATAGCGCCGCTGCGGATAGGGCGCCGCTGCGTAACACGGCTGGTGGCGTGACCGTGCAATCGACGATGGTCGATGCAACGCCGTGTTCGACAGGACCCCCGTCAACGACAGCTGCTACCAGGCCCTGCAGTGCCTGCATGGCCTCATCGCCGTCACGCGCCGGGGCAGCGCCGGAGAGATTGGCGCTGCTGGTTGCCACGGCGCCGCCTGCCTGGCGGATGAGGGCTCGAGCGATCTCATTGTCGGGCACGCGCACGGCAATTGTTTCGTCAGGCGAGAGATTGGCGGGCACATCAGTGCGCCGGGGTAAAATGAGCGTCAGCGCACCGGGCCAGAAACGGTCTAGCAACGCCTGAGCAAGTGGCGGAATGTCACGAGCCACTTTATGAACGTCCTCGCGATCTGCAAGCAGGATAGGAATTCCTTTCTCGCTGGGGCGGCCCTTCACACGATACAGAGCCGCTATCGCGCTTTCGTCGAAGGCGGCGGCGCCGATCCCATAGACGGTATCGGTAGGAAAGACGACGAGATAGCCTTGCTCGAGCAACGTGGCAGCCCGTTCTATCGCCCCGGGTTCCGTAACATACAACTGCTCAGTCCTCATGTGCATCAGAATGCTCACGTCAGAATGACACCGTCAGGATGACGCCGTCAGCTTGACGTGTCAATAATGACCATGCGGTCGTGGCCGGCATAATCTGGTTCGACGGTAATTCGGGCGGCGGGAAAGAGTGTACGCGCCAATTGTCGGGCTGCATCGCCCTGGCGCCAGCCAATTTCCAGAAAAACTGCACCGTTGGGACGCAACAGGGGTCTGACTTGATGAAGCAGACGGTGGATTAGATCCAGCCCGTCCGGCCCGCCGCGTAATGCCCCGACCGGCTCGTACCATTTTACCGCATCGTCGAGCGCCGTCCACTCTGAGTCACTGACATATGGCAGGTTTGCCACGACGAGATCGACCGGGGCGTCCAAAGCTTCAAGCAGCTTTCCTTGGTGAAATTTTACGCGGTCGACGACGCCGTGTCGCAGCGCATTGCGCCGGGCGACATCCAACGCGGCAGCAGAGACATCTGTCGCCAGGATGTCGGTCTGCTCCAGACGCCGCGCCAGAACCACGGCGATGCAGCCGCTGCCCGTCCCAACGTCCACGAGGCTCTTTGTGGGATGGGTCGCTGCCCGCGCAATGGCTCCTTCCACCAGTTGCTCCGTTTCCGGGCGTGGGATCAGGACGTCAGGCGTCACGATGAACTCCAGCCCGCAAAAGGGCGCCTCGCCGGTGATGTAGGGAATTGGCTCCAGCTGCCGCGCGCGAGCTACCAGGGCGCGGAACAGGTGTTCCTGTTCCGCCGTTAACGCCTGTTCGGAATGCGCGGCAAGAAACGTATGCCCGGCTTCTAGCGCGTGTTGCAGTAGCAGCCGGGCATCTTCATGGGGCGTTGGCGATGCCTGAAGCTGGCGGCGGGCCCATAGAAGGGCTTCGCGGATGATCATGGGAAGAGATTCGGAGATTGGAGATTAATCGCGCCCAAACGCAGTTCGGTCACTCTCCAATCTCCAATCTCTAGTTCTCCAGTTCTCTAACTCCCACCTCTATCAACCCCCGCTCCTCCAAATACTCCACTATCATATCCGCACTTTCTTGTGGCGTTTGCCGGTCGGTGTGTACGTGGATTTCGGGATTTACCGGCGCCTCAAAGGGGTCCGAAATGCCGGTGAAATTGGGAATCTCTCCGGCAATTGCTTTCTCATACAGACCCTTGACGTCACGCTCCATGACGACTTCCAGCGGCGCATCCACGTACACTTCGATGAAATTCGTCGTTTCCTTGCGCACCTGGTCGCGCACGGTCTGATAGGGGGAGATAAAGGAGCAGATACAGGCCACGCCGTTACGTGAGAGTAGCTTGGCCACAAAGCTCACGCGTTCGATATTCTTGTCGCGATCTTCTTTGGAGAAACCGAGGTCGCGTGTAAGGCTTTGGCGGACGACGTCGCCGTCGAGCCGCTCCACTTTCAAGCCTCGTCGTTTCAGCTCGTCTACCAGGATTAGGGCAATCGTTGTTTTTCCTGCTCCCGATAGACCGGTCATCCACAGGACGAAACCAGGTTGTTCGTAATGAGTCATGATGTAGTTCTCGATTTTGTTTGGGTTAATTGCCGGCTACGTTCAACACAATTTCATCTGAGCGAACATATCCGCGGCGAATCAGGTAGTCTAGAATATAGCGGGCGTTCTCTTCGGCCGTGTAATGTATCGTATCCAATTTGAGTTCAGGATGCAGCGGCGGCTCATAAGGATCGTCCACGCCGGTAAATCCTTGCAGTTCTCCACGGCGCGCCTTGGCGTAAAGGCCTTTCGTGTCGCGCAGTTCGCAGATTTCGATGGGCGTATCCACAAACACTTCCACATAATGGTCCTTGCCAACCGTATTGCGCACGTCGTTCCGTGTCGCGCGGTAGGGACTGACCGCGGCGCAAATGACGACGCCGCCGTGACGCACGATTTCCGATGCCACAAAACCCATGCGTCGCACGTTGGCGTCACGGTCTTCTTTGCTGAAGCCCAGACCCTCCGAGAAATTGGTGCGCACCACGTCGCCGTCGAGCAACGTGACCTGCCGGCCATGTTCTTGCATGATCGTGGTCAGAATACCGGCGGTAGTCGATTTTCCGGCGTTGGTCAGGCCGGTAAACCAGACACAGACGCCCTGTTTATAGCGCGGCGGATGCGTTTCCGAGAGAATGCTGGCGACCTCGGGACGGGTGAACCACTGAGGCAGGGGACGCCCGTTCTGCAGATAATCCTCGCGGACCTGCGTGCCAGATATTGAAGCCGTGCGCGCTTCTTTCGGCACGTTTGTCTCTTCTTCATATCGTTCTTCGTCGGGCAGATACACCAGCATGCGGAATGGCACAACTTTAACCCCAATCTCGTCGCCGTGCTTTTCCACCAGATTTTGGGCGTCGTACGGTCCGTAGAAAGGCTCGCCTTGCGAGTCCTTGCCGGGACCGGCATGGTCGCGGCCTACGATCAGATGGTTGGCTCCATAGTTGCGGCGGATGATCGCGTGCCACAACGCTTCGCGCGGGCCGCCCATACGCATTGCCAGGGGCAGCAATGAAACCAGGATGCGATCTGGATCGTAGTAGCGGCTTGCCAACGCCTTATAGGTCCGCACGCGGGTGTAATGATCGACGTCGCCTGGCTTGGTCATGCCCACCGATGGGTGAAGGAGGAGGACGCCATCTATATCCTGCGTGGCCCGTTTTGTTAGTTCTTCATGGACGCGATGTAGTGGATTACGCGTCTGGAAAGCCACGACATTCTCGTGGCCAAAGGTTTGCAGCCTGGCGCGGGTCTGGCGTGGCGTCAACCGTAGATCGACAAAGTCGTAGTGGTATGGTTTCTGGATGATTTCCAACCGGCCGGAGATGTTCAGTTTTCCCCAGCGATGCATCTCGGCGACCAGGGGATGGCGCAAATCGTTTTTACCGAATACCTTGCGGGCTGTTTCATCCAGATCCCACTCGTATATCTCTTCTACGGTCATAATCGCCAGGATTTCGTTTTGCTCATCGCGCAACGCGATTTCCTGATCCAGTTTGATGCCATCGTCCTTAGCGACGGGCAAGGTGATCGGGATGGGGAAGAGATGGCCGCTCTCGAGGCGCATTTCGTCCAGGACACGTTGATAATCGGCCTGGCCCATGAAGCGATCCAGTGGCGAAAAAGCGCCTACCGCCAATAATTCGAGGTCACACGTCGTCCGTTGGGAGAGCTGGAGGCTGGGCAGGCGGTTTGCATATGCCTTGCGCGCTTCCACGTCTTCCGGCGGCGCCATCAAATCGACCAGTTTCCCGCCATAGGGCGCTATCAACTGCGATTTGACCGTATTCGTTTTAACAACCAATTTGAATCCTCCTGCGTACAAGATTACACATACTATACAGAGTCATTCTTATTACTGTACGATAAGAGTCTAACAAGCCGGCTTAAAATTCCGTTCTCCATGGTAGCAAAGATCTCGTAGGCCACACAAAAAAAACAGCATCGCCAGAGGCAATGCTGCCATCGTTTTACAAGCTTAGTCGATAAAGATATATGCCACGAAATTTACAAATTACAAGACCATAATTCGCGAAAATAGTGGCAGATTTTTGATGCAGCTTAACCGTTGTCGCTAAGGACAATGGAATCAAAATAATAACCGACCTGTGGCACATTGATAGCGCCTTCACCCGGCACGATCTGCTGTTCGAGATCGCTGCCTTCAATATCGGCCGTCAGACCAATGCGTACACCGCCTTCAAGGGCCGGCACTTCCACTTCAAAAAGGCCATCCTCGCCGATCACTGTCGAAGCGATCTCTTCACCCATAAAGGTGACGTTGATAATCTTGACTTCCAATCCGGCGGGACCTGTACCCCTGATGACGGTGTCCCCCACGTTGACGGGCCGCTCAAAGGCAAACTCAACCCCCCCTTCAGGTGTGGATTCCGGTTCCGGGTAAGCGGAAGCTGCCGTAGGAACCGCGTTTGTTGGTGGAGGATAGGGACCGTCGGCGACGGCCGCGGTCGGCTGAGGGGGCGGGTAGGCCTCCTCTCCCTCTACACCTTCTTCAGAATCAGTAGGATCCTCCGCTCCGCCGGTTTGTGTTGGCGTTGGTTGCGTCACCGGTTCGTCCGTTGCCGCATCAGGCGTCGGGGCAGCCGGCCCGCAAGCCGTCAGGACCAGTAGGAGTACCAGGACGCTTGCTAGAGTAAGAGCTATGTGCTTACTGCGTATCTTATTCATTCGTTGATAATAGAGAACAAAAAGAAAGCCATCTATCATCAGATGGCTTTCTTTATCTGCTACTAATTGTCCTGGAGAAACTTAGTTCAGGTTGAACCCTTCGGCGTTGGACTTATCGAACGAGTTGGGCCCGTTGTCAGGCGAGGTGCCCAACCAGCTTGACTCGTTAGAAACAACCATGATCGGCTGGTCGGAAGTGATAATCACGCCAGAGAGGGTGCTGTCCGGCAAGGACGCGCCGCTCCAAATGGACATGGTGTGCGCATTCACGATGTTCAGCGCCGCGCCGGCATCGATGCTCAGCGCATTCGTGGTGTAGGTTCCGCCGTTGTTGTCGACGAAGGTCATGACCACGTTATTTGCATCGGCGGACCCCACGTTCTGCACCTGCATACCGGTGGAACGGGTGAACCAGTTCTGCTTGTAAGCGGGGTACGAAACGGTGTTCGTAGCCGACGTACTGGCCTGGCAGGCGTAGGTTGTAGACGTCTGGCGGGCGGAAACGAGCGGCAGTTCCGATTCGTTCACCACAACCGCAACGTTGCCTGCGCTGCCTTCAACGCGAGCCGAGAACAGGCCGTTTGGCACACCGGCCGGCTCGTAGAACAGTACCGAAGCGCCAGGGGCCACGTTATTCTGCGTGCTGGTGTATTCCGTGCCGTTTTCGGCGACAAAAGTTACCGTCACGTTCTGTGCAGCGGTATGAGCGTTCTGAACCTGCATACCGCTGTTACGGCCGAAGTAATTCTTCTTGTAAAGCGGGCAGAAAACTTCGCTGTTCAGATTCGCGTTGATAAAGCCGCCGCTGCCCTGCAGCACAATTGCGACAGAGGCGGAGTGCTCATGCTCTAACATGACCGCGGCGATCGGCTCGGAGGAGGTCGCTTCCATAGCGCCAAGGTTTCCGTTGCCTGCCGGAACACCGGCCAAACCGGGTTCAACAGCAACCATCTGTCCCGGGTCAATGCTGGGCGTGGTGTAGTTGTAGGAGCTACCGCCAACCACAAACTCGACGTCCACGGTCGTCGCCGCAGAACCCGCATTCTGCAGATAGAAGGTCGTGGTCTTGCCAAAGTGGTTGTGCTTCACCAGCGGGAACAGCCAGCTCGTGCCGGTCTGGTCGCCGTTGACGCCGTTATAATAAGCTGCGGCCTTACCACCGGCGACGCCGTAACCGGCCGCCTGGCGGTTAGTCACGTTGACCTGCGCGGCAAGCTGTTGATCGGAGCTGGCAGCGATGGAGCCCAGGAAGCCGCTGGGGAGTCCGGGGATATCGTTGGGCAGCACCGTAACCGAAGCGCCCTGGTCGATGGTCAACTGATGGGTATAGGTGTCAGGTGAGGCCGAATCGTATGCCGTAAGCACGACGGTCGCCTGGCCCGATCCAACGTTCTGGAACGAAGCGCCCTGCCACCAACCACTTCCGGGCAGCGCAGCGCTACTGACGCTCACAATGGCAAAGGCCACTGCGAAGACGATGACGAATGCCAACAACTTTCTTTTCATAAGGTGTTCCTCCAAGCGAAATAAGAGATCATTGGTTTTTGCTAGGCTTCATAATAGGGTAAGTTGCCCGTAGATCCAATAACACAAATGGGGTATTTGTGGGTTAATTTGCACTATTGACCCGGTGAAAATGGGTTAAAAAGGTATAATCAGGACTCTCGAAGCCGGATGACTTCGA
>JAICPS010000033.1 GCA_025929715.1 Anaerolineae bacterium
GCTCCCGCGCTGCGCGCAGAAAGCGCATTGCGCCATACACGGCGTCGTGATCCGTCAGCGCCAGCGCTGGCATGCCCAGCTCCGCCGCCCGCGCTGCCAGCTCCTCAGGATGGCTCGCCCCGTCCAGCAGGCTAAAGTTAGAATGGCAATGTAGCTCGGCGTAGGACATGTGTGAAGTGTCAGGTATCAGGTGTCAGGTGTGGACCGCCGACCGCTGACCACCGACCGCCGTCTGCTGTCTGCCGTCCGCCGTCAGTCATACAGCCTCTGCAAATACCAACCCCCATCAGGCAACTCCCGGTAGACGACGACCAGCATACCCGTGTGGGTGCTGAGCTTGTAGTAGGCGCGCCAGGCGCGGTCGCGCCACCAGCCTACGTCCACGCGCCACTGCTGGGTTAGCTCCGCCACGTCGTGCCTCTGTCCCTGCCAGGTGAAGGTAGTAGGAATTCCCTGTTTATTCTGCACGACGTCGATCTCCTGCCCCTCAGGCCACAGGCGGGTCATAGCACTGGCTGCAACTGGAAGCGGCACTCGGGCAGAGGATGGGCTGCGTCGCCGAGCAGGGGACGGTAGAAGCGGGCCGTCTTGTGCCGGGCCATAATCGCCGGCAACAGGCGGTTCACCTGGTGGGCCGCGGGGGGCGTAAAAAGGGATAGTTGCTGGGCGGTCCAGGGCGCCAGCTCGCCCACGCTTGCCGTCAGAGCCGTCACCGGCGCGTGCAAAGCTAGCTGTTCCTGCAAAGCATGCAGGTGCTGCGCCAGATGTATCGTGTTAGCCGTGGGCTGGCGCAGGATGCGGCGTTCCTGCTGCGTGCCTTCTTCCGTTTCTACCTTCAGCGTCACGACGCCCGCCGCACGGTGCATTTCCTGCAACTGCCTCGCCAGCTCCGTCGCCGCGTGTTCCAGCACCGTTTGCAGCACCAGCCAGTCGCCCAGCGGCGGGTCGAAGCGCCGCGTAAGCTGCGGACCCGGCTTCGCCTGCGGCGGGCGCGGCGCTGGTTCTGCCCGGCCTCGGGCCAGCCGGTACAGAGGCAAAATATCCGCTCCAAACTGCTCCTGAAGGGCAGATTGCGAAAGGCCGGCAAATTGGCCCAGGGTGCGGATGCCCAACAGCCGCAGGCGCCGCGCCGTTTCGCCATCCAGGGGCAGAAAAGAGATCGATTGTCCGGCGAGAAACTCCTTCTCTCCCTCCGACTCTACCGGGCGGAGATGGTTGGGCCGCGACAACGTCGCCGCCACGTGCGCCGTGAAACGGTCGGCGGCCAGGCCCACCGACGGTTGTAGAGAAGTCTGTTTGCGCACCCTGCGCCCTATTTCCTGCACCAGCGGCGTCGCTTCGCGGGCTGGCAGCGTTTCCAGGTCTACGTAGTAACGGGCAGGCAGGCAGCGGGCGGCAGTTGTCAGAAACGATTGCGGTTTTTCCGGCGGCTGCCACAGGTTATCCGGCTCCACCAGGTGCGTAAAGTCAGTCAGCGTATCCACCACTTCGCCGGCGGCGACCTGGTATTTGGACAGGGTGGCAGGCATAAAATGGGAGTGTGGTGAAAGCACATGCGCCAGGCGCAAAGACATGCCCGGCTTGACGCCGCGCTGTGCTACTTCTCGCGAGTATCCGAACAGTGGGCGCGGCTCCCAGGGCTGCCCGCCGACGACCACCGGCCTGTTGGCCAGCGCCTGGTCATCGCGCCGTTCCACAGCCGTGGCAAAGTAGGAGATGGAAAGGCAAGCGATCACACGCCATCTCTCCTAAACAGCGTCTTCCCCCAAGTGGTAGCCACCGTCGTCGAAGAGAATGTTGACGTCGACCGTAGCTCCCGCCGGGCCCAGCTTATTTTTGACGACGTGTACTTGTACGCGGTAGCCGCGGATGTCCCGCCGCCGGTAGATCCATCGCTCGCGACTGATCAGCAGGCGTACCGTGGCATAGTGCGGCAGGGCCATGTTTTGAGAGTAAGATTTAGGCATCGAAAACGTGGCAGGCGGCAGAGAAAGGAGACAGATGAGCGTGGTGGTCGATTTGCTGAGCGGCGCCAGCAGGCGCTCCAGCGTCGCCGACAGTGCCTGTACGATTGGCCCTGAAGACAGCGCGCGCAGCGGTAGATCGTAAACCACAACCCCGGCGTCTCCAGCAGCAAACTCCTCCAGCACCCCCAACGCTTGCTGCGCATTATAAGGGTGCACGAGAATGAGCTGCTCCATCACCACGCCACAGCGCGCCGCGTAATAGGGATCGAAGGTCTGTTCCAGATCCAGGTAAATGGCCATTTCGCCCCGCGCCTGAGCCTGTGCCATCGTCCTGAGCGCCAGCGTAGCCATGCCCGAAGTAGGCACGCCGGCAATCTCTGTTATACGCCCCCGCGGCAATCCACCGTCCAGAATCTCGTCCAGAGCCGGGAAACTGGTAGCAAGGCGCGGAACAGGCTCGCCGGCATCCTGACCCAACCGCCGCACCACGCGCATACCGAAGCGCGCCTGTAGGGCTGCTACCGTTTTCTCCAGCCGGCGTTTCTCATCTTCTGCCATGTATTGCTCTCGGCGATGTAGATGTTTAAGAACATATGTTCTCTAGAGCGATTGTAGCATGCGCCCATTTACGGCAGAGGTTAAGGGCTCGTGAAAGTTTTAAGGTCTTCCCAGAATATTGAGCGCCGCGAGTATGATAAACTACTATATGCTGATACAGACAAAACTGTGCATGCCAACCCCCGGGCCGCGTCTTCTCGCGCGCATACATCTCCTGGCACACTTAGATGAAGGGCTGGCCCGCCGATTAACGCTTGTGAGCGCCCCGGCCGGCGCAGGCAAAACGACCCTCGTCGCGACCTGGCTCCGCCATTTTCAGGAGCCGGCATGGCAGAAGTCGCAATCTCCAATCCCAAATCCAAACCCCCCAGCCATCGCCTGGCTTTCCCTCGACGAAAGCGACAATGACCCTGGCCGCTTCCTCACTTATCTCGCCACTGCCCTCCATATAGCCGGAAGCGAAAGTGGCAAGGTTGCCCTGAGCCTCTTGCAAAACGAACCTCATGCGTCCCTGGAGTTGATGGTCACCGTGCTGATCAACGAACTTCTGTCACAACAGGATCGCATTATTCTCGTCCTTGACGACTATCATCACATTGGAGCGCCGGCCGTGCACCGCGCCATCTCAATGCTAGTGGAACAGCCTCCACCCTGCCTCCATCTGGTTCTCGTTACACGCACCGATCCACCGCTCCCTTTGGCCAGGCTCCGTGCACATCGGCAGATGCAGGAAATTCGGAACGAAGAGCTCCGCTTTTCCCTGGCTGAAACGACCGCTTTCCTCGGCAATGAACTTGAGCAAGCGCTGACAACAGCGGACATCGTCGCCTTAGAACAGCGCACTGAGGGTTGGGCGGCCGGTTTACAGCTGGCGGCCCTCTCACTACGGCGCCATGAAGACGCCAGCACGTTCATCGCAGGCTTTTCCGGCCGCCATCCAGATGTTCTCGACTACCTGGTACAGGAAGTCCTCCAACGACAACCCTCCCACATCCAGGAATTCCTGCTCCAGACCTCTCTTTTGTCGCGCCTAAACCCTTCTCTCTGCAACGCCGTCACAGGCCGGGATGACGCGCACTCCCTGCTGCATTATCTGTACCGGGCCAACCTTTTTCTCGTCGCTCTGGACGACGATCACGTCTGGTATCGTTATCACCATCTCTTCGCCCAGGTATTATGCAACCGGCTGCGCACCACCCAGCCCACATCAGAAACCATGCTGCACGCGCGCGCCGCTGCCTGGTTCGCCCACGCAGAGATGGCTGAAGAGGCAATTCAACACGCACTCAGCGCGCGCGACTTTGCCCTTGCGGCTAACCTTATTTCTCGTTTCGGCGAGCGCACCTGGACCAGCAACCGGCCGGCTACCCTTTTAGGCTGGCTCGATGCGCTTCCCACGGACATCGTGCGCACCCGACCATACCTCGGCTTACTACGCGCCTGGTCACTGTGGTTGATCAGCCGCTGGTACGCGGTCGCACCGGCGCTAGAAGAGGCGGAAGCCAGCCTTAGCCTGCAAGAGACCCAATCCTATGAGAACGATCCGCCGCAACCGGTCCTGGAGGGAATCGCGGCCGCCATCCGAGCAAACCTGGCTCTAAGTAACCACGAGCCCGCCCAGGCGATCCACTATGCTCAGATCTCGCTCCGTCATCTGCCGGCCACGAATTTCGTCTGGCGGGCAATCGTTTCGCAGATCTCAGGCGACTGCTACCGGGCGTTCAGCGACTGGCAGGCGGCCACGCAGAGTTACGACGAAGCAATACTGATTGGGCAGGCAACGCAAAACATCTACACGACGTTGTCGGCGATTCGCAGTCGCGCCGAACTGTTCCACATGCAGGGACGCTTACACATGGCGGAAGCCGGCTACCGTCGCGCCCTGCAACTGGCCGAAGAGATGGAGGGCCGGCATCTAACCGCAACGGCCAACTGTCACATCTGGCTGGCGCGCCTACTATGCGAGTGGAATCAGCTACAAGAAGCGCAGCGCCATCTCGAAGAGGCAATCGCCATCTGCCGTCCCCCGGAGTATGGCGTTGGCCTTATTATGGGCCACGCCGTGCTTGCCGAGCTTCACTACCTTCGCGGCGACGTCGCCACTGCCTGGACCACCTTGCACGAGGCGCAGAAGCTGGCGCGCATTTTTCCCCTGGACAATATGCAACAGTACGTACAACAGGTAGAGGTCCAGTTCCATCTGACCCAGGCTTCGGAACGAGGCGATAGCGAGGCGATGCAGGCGCTCGTCGTCTGGGCGCAGCATCGTGGTTACATGGTTACCACGCAATTTGAACAGCCCTTACAGGAGGCCGTTCTCTACGCTCACTTCCTTCTCGTACAGGGCCTGCGCGCCGAGGCTCTTGAATTCCTGTCGCACTTGAGAATACGCGCACAGCGCGCCGGTCAGAACGGTATTTACGTCCGGCTGCTCAACCTGGAGGCGCTGGCTTTGATGGCCGAAGGCAGCTACAGGCCGGCCCGCAAGCGCTTGCGACAGGCACTAGATCTTGCCGCACCCGAGCGAATGGTGCGCCCCTTCCTCATCAGCGGTAGCGCCTTGATGCCGCTACTTGAGCAACTACGCCGGCAAAGAGTGGGGCTAGACGTGGCGGCGGTAACAGCCGCTTTTGCCGACCGCTTACAGCCGATCTTGGTTTCCTACTTTGCCCGTCAGCGCGCCGGCACTGCAGCGCCGCCGATTTCCTTCACGAACCGCGAAAGCGACGTTATCCCGTTGCTGGCTGCCGGGCTCTCCAGCCGGCAAATTGCGCAGCAGCTGGTCGTCGCGGAGAGCACGGTAAAAACTCACCTCAATAACATCTATCGCAAGTTGGCGGTCAACAATCGCACACAGGCGGCCTCCCGCCTCCGTGATTTAAAGCTGATCTAACTCCACCTTCCTTTTCCCCCATTTGGTGGAAGACGCTACTTTATTCGCCCACTACACTGGTGCCATTAACAATTGTTAGAGCCAGGAGGTGTGCAATGAAGGCCTGTCTCCGTAAGACGTCACTCATTCTTCTACTACTGCTATTGACTGCCTGCAATACAGCAACTGAAGAAACGCCTGAGCCCAGCAGTACGGAGGCTACCAGTTTGAACGCCTCTACCCCGGCAACACTACCGACCACGACCCCTCCGGCAACAGCGAGCGTCGCAAGCACTGCAACTTCTGCACCTACCGCAACTTCCGGTCCTCCTACCCGCACCCCTATTCCCGCGGACACAATGATTGACATCAACGCGTTGGAAGATTTCAGCATCTTCTTTGACGAGGACGCGGCGCGTACACGGCTGGTGCTGGTGCTCGCTACCAGTTGTTCCAGTTGCCTCGCCGGTGCGCGTTGGCTGGAGGAAGAAGTACTTAGTGCTAATGCCGACGCTAATATTCAGGTCTACGCGGTCTGGTTTCCGCTGGTGCCCGGAAACATGCTTCCGAGTGATCTGCGCGGGCGGCGCGACGAGAGTGTTCTCAACGATCCACGCGTCATTCACTTCTGGGATCGACAGCGCGTGCTCAACCAATGGCTGGCGGCCAACGCCCCTCTGCAAGGCCCCGAGCGCTCATCCTTGCGCCGAACATACGGCGACCTGGATTGGGGCGCCTACATCTGGGATGCTTACTTTATCTACGAGCCTGGTACGACGTGGGAAGCGGCCGACTCGCCGCTGGCGTCCGGCTACCCGTTGATTCAGAATCGAGAGAACATTCGCACTGCTCTTGGCGTAAACGCCGGTCCGCTCACAACCATGAACGATGATGCTGCAACAGTCTATCGCATCTTGCCGACTGAGTCGTTCGTCTTTTATGGCGTACGCGAGACATTCGTTGGCCGGGACGTAAACTACGCTATCGGGGCCACCAATAACATTACCGGCGCAATCACGCTCGACCGCGACAACCCGCCCAACAGTGAAGTAGAGCCGATAGTCGTCAATATTCGTGACTTCAGCAGCGATAACTTTCTGCGCGATGACCGGATTCGTACTGAATTCCTGGAGAGTAACCGCTATCCTTTGGCAACTTTTACGCCCAGCGCCATTCGCGGCTTACCCGGCTCCTACGCGCCGGGAGAAACGGTGCAATTTGAGATGGACGGCGATCTGGAGGTCAGAGGTGTCGCGGTTCCCACCACCTTCGCCGTCACTGCCCGCCTGGAAGATGGGCGCCTCGTCGGCGCCGCAACTACGCAGATATTGATGACCGATTTCGGCTTAGAACCTCCTGCCATCGCCGACCTCATAGCGGCCGGAAATGAGGTAGACATTACGTTCGAGTTTGTCGCCGTTCCAGAATCTTAGCCAACGGCTGACTTGAATCCCGCCTCATCCGGCCAGGGAAGGTCCCTTGTTTAGCGCCATACCTCCTGTTATAGTCTTGTCGCAGTTGTCGGGGAAATACGAAGGAAGCTGCGATGCCGAAAATCAGGAAGGATTTTCCCCACGCCATCCGCGAAATTGAAAACACCTGGATCCCGATAAGTGATGGCGCGCGACTCGCGGCGCGCATTTGGCTGCCGCAAGACGCCGAAGAGAATCCGGTGCCCGCCCTCTTAGAGTATCTGCCTTATCGCAAGGGCGACGGCACGGCCATTCGCGACGCCCAGCGCCATCCCTACTTTGCCGGACACGGCTATGCTTCCATTCGAGTGGACATACGGGGCAGCGGCGACAGCGACGGCATCCTTTACGACGAGTATCTGCCCCAGGAACAGGACGACGCCCTGGAGGTGCTGGCCTGGATCGCGGCCCAGCCCTGGTGCACGGGCGATGTGGGCATCTTTGGCAAATCCTGGGGTGGCTTTAACGCCCTGCAAATCGCCGCTCGCCGTCCACCACAGCTAAGAGCGGTCATTGCTATGCACTTCACCGACGACCGTTACGCCGACGACGTGCACTATATGGGTGGTTGCCTGCTCACCTCGCAAGCGTTACCCTGGGCGTCGATCATGCTGGCATACAATGCCACGCCCCCCGATCCTCGTTTTGTCGGCGAGCGTTGGCGCGAGATGTGGCTGGCGCGCATGGAGCAGACTCCGCCCTATATTGAGACCTGGCTACGGCACCAGCGGCGCGACGAATATTGGAAGCACGGCTCCGTGGGCGAAGATTACGGCGCCATCGACATTCCCGTCTACGCCGTGGGCGGCTGGGCCGACGCCTACAACAATTCTGTGCCGCGACTGCTGGCCGGCCTGTCGGGACCGCGCAAAGGCATCATCGGTCCCTGGTCGCACAACTTCCCCGAAGTTGGCGTGCCCGGCCCCGCCATCGGTTTTCTGCAAGAAAGCGTGCGCTGGTGGGATCACTGGTTGAAAGGGCACGACACGGGCATCATGGACGAGCCGATGTTGCGCGTCTGGATGCAGGACGCCGTGCGTCCCGCAACTTTCCACAAGGAACGGCCGGGACGCTGGGTCGCCGAACTAACCTGGCCCTCGCCGCGCGTCGAGGAGCGCGTTTACTATCTCAACAGCGATGGCGCCGCGAACATTCTCGGCGAAACGCCTGCACCCGTATACGAACTGCACTTTGCCGGTCTGCAGCAACATGGGTTTGAGACTGGCGACTGGGGCGCCCACGGCGTGCCGGGTGAAATTGCCGGCGACCAGCGCGCAAGCGACGGTCAGTGCCTGACCTTTACCTCGGCGCCGATGCCCGAACCGCTGGAGATGCTGGGCCGTCCCGAGCTGCAACTGACCCTGGCCGCCGACCGACCTCAGGCCCTGGTCGCCGCGCGGCTGTGTGACGTGGCGCCTACCGGAGAATCAACGCAGATCACCTGGGGCTTGTTGAACCTGACTCACCGCGAAAGCCACGAGCACCCCACCTCCCTGGTGCCGGGCGAGTGCTACACCGTCAATGTGCCCCTGAACGTGATGGCCTATCGCCTGCCACAAGGACATCGCTGGCGCGTATCCATCTCCTCCACGCAGGCGCGCCATGCCTGGCCCTCGCCAGAACCGGTCACGCTGACCTTCTTTACAGGAAACGCGTGCCGCCTGCGCCTGCCGCTACGCTCGCCACGCCCGGAAGATGAAACCCTCACGCCATTCGAGCCCGCAGAAGTGTCGCCGCCGTTGGCGGTCGAACAACTGCGCAGTGGCTCGCGCCAGAAAACGATTCGCCGCGACGAAGTTCAAGGCCGCACCGAGTTACACGTACAAACCGACGAAGGCAGCGTGCGCTTGCTCGACAACTGTCTGGAACTGGGCGCAAGCATTGCCGAGACCTTCACCATCCACGACGACGCTCCGCTCTCCGCCCAACAACATGTCCGCCAGCGCCTGGCCTACAGGCGCGACGATTGGGCCTTCTCTGTAGAGACAGACAGCAAACTAACCAGTGACGCTACCCACTTCTTCGTCACCAACACGCTCGACGCCTATGAGGGGCAGAAGAGGGTGTTTAGCAAGTGCTGGACGGCGAAGATAGCGCGGGATGAGCTTTGAGACTGGATGAAAACCGACTACGAACACATCGTCCTCGGCCTCGGCGGCATTGGCGCTGGCGCGGTCTACTGGCTGGCGCGGCGGGCGGGTAGCCAGGTGCTGGGGCTGGAGCAGTTTGAGCTGGGGCACGGGCGTGGCGGCTCGCAGGACCATTCGCGCATCATTCGCCTCTCCTACCACACGCCCCATTACGTCGAGATGGCCAAAAACGCCTACGAAACCTGGGCAGCACTGGAAGAGGATGCGGGTACGTCCCTGATCGTGAAGACCGGCGGGCTGGACTTCACGCGGCCCGGCGCTGCCATCCCTATTTCCGACTACACAGAAAGCATGGACGCCGCCGGTGTACCCTACGAATGGCTGGACGCGGCCGAAATCATGCGTCGCTGGCCCCAGTTCAGAGTCGGCGACGAGGTGAGCGCCCTGTACCAGGAGCAAAGTGGCATCGCGCCTGCCATTCGTTGCAACGCGGTCCACGTCCGCATGGCCCGCGCCTACGGCGCCACGCTGCGCGACGGCGCCGCGGTGACCGCCATTCGCGACCTGGATGGGGAGATCGAAGTCCTCGCCGGAGGCACAACCTATCGCTGCCGCAAACTGGTGATTGCCGCGGGCGCCTGGACCAACAACCTGCTGTTCCACTTTGGCCGCAAGCTGCCGCTCACCATCACCCAGGAACAAGTCGCCTACTATGGCACGCCGCACGCCGAAGAATTTATGCCAGACCGCTTTCCCATCTGGATCTGGATGGACGTGCCCTGTTTTTATGGCTTTCCTGTCTACGGAGAACCTGGCCCCAAAGTGTCCCAGGACGTGGGTGGCAAAGAAGTGACGGCCGAGACGCGCACCTTTGACCCGGACCGCAACTACCAGGCGCGGCTGGATGCCTTTGTAAAGCAATATATCCCACGCGCCTACGGCCCACTCATCACCATAAAAACCTGCCTCTACACCATGCCGCCCGACCGTGACTTCGTCCTGGACACTCTCCCCGACCATCCCAATGTCGCCATCGTCGTCGGCGCCGCCCAAGGCTTCAAATTCGCCTCCCTTCTCGGCCGGATCCTAAGCGATCTAAGTATCGACGGCGAAACCAACCACAACATTGAGCCCTTCCGCGTGGACCGGCCGATTCTGCTCAAACAAGATCCACCGAAGAATTTTATGATTTAGTGTTGCCGTAGAACGATTTTGCAAAATCGTTCCATCCGTTACTGCCCAGATTGTGACGACTTAAACTCGACGATTTCCTCCTTCCCAACGGTGATCTGATATCGCGCTTCCATCGCTTCGAATGAGTCTTGCCACTCCTCAAGTTCGTCAATGAGCTGATTCCATTGATTTGGATCCACGAGCACGGCGACCGCTTCGCCGTGCTGCGTTAACACGACAGGATCTTCGGAGAGCGCTGATAGGACTTCGTTCTGCATCGGGCGCCGCTTAGAAATAGGGATAATCTTGGGTACACGGTTCAATTTCATCTTCAAATCCTACAACCCTATTCTGATTCGTGCAGGTACACTCTATCACTTACACGAATCGTGCCCGGCCGGCTCACGGCCGCGTACATTCCGGCCAGTGACCGGCTGGTTGCGGCCACGGCTTTTAAGACGCGGCTGTCAGACTGGCTGTTATCGGGATCGAGATTGATCATCACGCAGCGTTTCGTCGGATAGTTGATCTGGATCCGTGCCGCGTCCTCGCGCTCGCCGAAAATGAGCGTGGAATTTATCCACGTCGCTTCTCCCATATCTGGCGCGCCGTCAATGAAGATGTTGGGCCGGAAACGGCGCGCGTCCAGGGAACGTCCCGCTGCCTGCCCGGCCATCTCAATTGTAGCCGAGGTGATAATCGACAGCGGCATGCAATCAAACGTGCCGCGTTTCAATCTGAGCAGCGACACGGCGCCTCCTGATTGACCGGACAGTTCGGCGGTCAAGTCAGGCGCTTCGAGAGGGAGATCCCGATTGTAAGGCGTTCTGACGCGAATGGCTGAAGAGAGGGGGGACGCGGCGTCTAAAAAGTACGGCACATACTGTAATAATGCCGGCAGCTCGCGGGCTGTCAGCCAGGGAAATCCGGATAAGTCGGCGTCCTGAACAAAGGCGTACTTGCGGTCACCGTTTACGCCATACCAGCCGCAGGTCACTTCGGGCACCGACATCCCGCGCATCGACTTGACAGGATATAGGAACAGCTCTCGCACATGCCCGACGGTCTTCCACTGAGCGCGCATCAGCCTTTCTCGCACCATAGATCTCCTACTTCTCACGCATATAGATTGCGCCCTTCAAGCTCCCGCTCCCGGCGCGCCACGTAGTCGGCAAGCGCTTCTTGTATGCCGGGATCCATCTCTGGAGCCTCATATTGTCCCAGCAGGTCCTTCCAGATGCGATTGGCGCGCTGCACCGCATCCGGGCTGCCGGCGTCCACCCAGTTGTCGTAGCCACTGCGATCCGCCAGGCCCGACTCGTAAAAGGCCGTCTGGTAGCGCTCTTGCGTGTGCGGCGTGCCAAAATGGTGCCCGCCCGGACCCACATCCGCAATCATATCCAGGGCCAGGTCCTCGTCCTCGATGGAAAAGCCCTCCAGAAAGTGAAAGAACATCGCCAGATTTTCGGCGTCGATAATAAATTTTTCAAACGAGGCCGTGAGTCCGCCATCCAGCCAGCCCACGGCGTGCATAATCAGGTTCGTGTGCGCCTGCACGGCCGGCCACAGATTCCACATCGTCTCGTATGCCGCCTGCGCGTCCGGGGTCTTGGCGTTCGTCAGGCTGCCGCTGCCGCGACAGGGCAAATTATAGCGTCGAGCCAGCTGCGCCCCAACCAGCAAGGCCCAGGCGCCTTCTGGCGTGCCAAACGAAGGGCTGCCGCTCTTCATGTCGATGTTGGTGGTGAAACCGCCATAGATGACCGGCGCGCCCGGCCGCACAATTTGCGTCAGAGCCACGCCCGCCAGCACCTCCGCGTTCTGCTGCGCCAGCGCTGCCGCCATCGTTACCGGGCTCATAGCCCCGGCCAAAATGAACGGCGTGATAAATGTCACCTGTCCCGCCCGCGCGTAGGTCAGCAAGCCGCCCAGCATGCGCTCGTCGTAGCGCAAGGGGCTGTTGACGTTGATCACGTCACCTATCACCGGGTCCCCATCCAAGTCGCCAAACACAATACGCATCATTTCCACGCAATCGGATGTGATCTCCCGGCCGTGTGCTGCTTCCATCATTACCTTATCGGTCAAAGTGAGTCCGGCGTAAAGGCGGTGCAGGTGGCGCGTTGACGCCGGAACGTCCTGGGGCGACACCTGCTCCCAACTGGCATAGTGCAGCACGTTACACAGTTGCGAGAGCTTCAAGAAATTCTCCAGATCGGCCATCGTCCCCGGGCGGCGTCCGTCGTCCAGGTTCGCCGCATACACCATGCCGCCATTCGGCCCAAAAGTGATCGAATTACCACCCAGCATCACGTCGTGCGCCGGGTTTCGAGCCCGCCATGTGAAATGAGACGGCGCGCTGACAATCGCTTCCATCACCAGCCCACGGTCAAGCCACACGTGCTGCCGGCCGAAGTCAACGCGCGCACCTGCCTTTTGCCAGATATCTAACACCTCTTCGTCGAGGAAATCCAGGCCAATGTTCTCTAGAATGTGCACAGAAGCTTCGTGCAGACGTTCGATCTGCTCGTCGTCGACTATCTCATAGGGCGGCCGTGGATGAAAAAGCTGGCGGAAAGGAATCTTGAGCAGTGGAGCGATTTGCCGACGCTGGCGGCGACGGTCACGGCGCGAGCTGATTTCTGGCATGGCATACTCCATCAGGAGATTGGCGGAAAAGACATCCTTGTATTTTGCGTTGGCGCCCTGCTGGGGTCAAAAAATTGAGAAATCGGCGCTGCTCGCAATTCATGAGTTCAAGATTACCAGAGTACCCGTAACATTTGGGCAGCGTTGTGCGTTATGCATAGTGAGAATTGTCAAGCACGAGAAGTAATTCAGATTTATGAAAGAGAGGTGATGACAGTGGCGGACAGATACATAAGACTTCGACTCTTCATTCTATTTAGCTTAGTGGCGCTCATCATCCTGGCATTCACGTTGCCCGTGTCAGCCCAGGAGGAGGAACCCTCTTGCGGTCACCCAGTAGCAACTTACCTGGCGCGAGCCATGGACGTGGATTGCCAGGTAATACTGGATCTACATGAGCAAGATATTGGTTTTGGCCAGATCATGGTCGCCTGGCGGCTCTCACAAACGCTGCCCGACTACGAAGGAACGTGGCAAGATTTGTTGCAGGCGCACGTAGAGGAGGATCAGGGCTGGGGCGAAGTAATGTTTGCCTATCGCTTTGCGGCGAGCCTCGAGGATTCGGAGCTAACAGGCGAAGAGCTGCTGGAGCTGAAGCAGTCGGGATTGGGCTGGGGTGAAATTAGGCACGCGCAGGCTCTGGCCGGCGCAGAGCTGGGAGTGTCATTTGAGGAAGCGCTGGAAATGCTGGGTAGCGGTATGGAATGGGATGAAATCCGTGAGGCGCTTGGCCTGGAACCCGGACCTCCACCATGGGCAGGGCCACCGCCTTGGGCGGGAGGCAAGAATAACGATGATGACACAGACGATGACGATGGGCCTGGTCCGCCTGACTTCGTCGATCCGCCGGGTCAGGGTAACAATGGGAACAATGGCAATGGTAACGGTAATGGCAATGGCAACAATGGCGAGGGAGGTGGTCCTCCAGAGGGCGCGGGTCCGTCTTCTGGCGGCGGCGACGACGATTAGCTGGGTCGATCCGGACGCAGTCCGGACACGTATACTTTCTTTCTAACTCCACCGGTCCACGCGGACCGGTGGAGTTTTTTATGGAAGAGGCAACCTTTCGTTAGTATCAATTTCCTGTAACGCTTTTGGGACGGTTTTGGAGTATCATAGTCTCGTGCAACTTTATGAATAAGCCAATTTTGCCTGCCTCCTGGTCCAGACGCCTACCCTGGTTTTTTCTGCTGTTAGCCATCGTCTTGGCCACAGGGTCGATCATTTTGTTAGTCCTCAACCTTCACACGCCGGTGCCTGCCTCTTGGGCTAACGCCGGTGGACCGCGCGACAATCCATCAGACATCTTGAGTACGTTGCTGCTGTCGACCACGTTTATTCCGAGCGGGCTTTTCGGCCTCCTGGTTTTGTTGCGCCGCCCCCATCACCTTGTCGGCTGGCTGTTGTGTGCGTTGGGTGTGCTGGGCGGGTTAACTGCTTTTCTTGGGGAGTTCGTGGTCTACGGTTATTACACAGCATCCACACCGCTGCCAGGAGTGGAAGTAGCGGCGTGGGTCACCAACTGGGTGTGGATTGGGCTGTTTACGACCATGCTATGGATGCTGGCTGTATTCCCTGATGGAATGCCGCTTAACCGGCGCTGGCATTTGTTAACCGCGACGCCAGTCTTTCTGTTCACTGCACTAACTTTCGCTGCAGCGGCCATCGAAACGCCCATGACCTCGGCATTCCAGACGCCCAATCCATTTGTAAATCACCATCGAGAATCCCTTTATAATGCCCTTTTCATGGCAGGGATGACGAGCGTTTCGGTTGCTGTTCTGCCAGTATTGGCGCAGATATTGGTGCGTTTTCGGCAGTCGCGGGGCCGCGAGCGCCAGCAGATGAAGTGGCTATTCTCCGGCGTTGCGCTTATGGCGATCATGATCCTGGTCGGCTTACCGCTTAGCAGCCAGGTGCTGGGAAATTTAGTGGGCGACATTCTGGTAAGTTTATCCATTCTGGGTCCGCTGCTCGGCATCGGCATTGCCATGCTGCGGCACCGCCTCTATGACATCGACCTGATTATCCGGCGTACGCTGATCTACTCGGTGCTCACAGCCCTACTCGCGCTCGTCTATTTTGGCAGCGTCGTAGTCTTGCAGGGGCTGGTGACCGCCGTGTCGGGCGAGCCATCGTCGCTGACCATCGTGCTCTCGACCCTGGCCATTGCCGTGCTCTTCTCACCCTTGCGCCGCCGCGTGCAGGAACTAATCGATCGCCGCTTTTTCCGGCGCAAGTACGACGCCGCCCAGATGCTCAACCAGTTTGCGGAAACGGCGCGCGCCGAAGCGGAGTTGGATAAGCTGGGTCAGGAATTGTTAGCCGTAGTCGGAAAGACGATGCAACCGGAAACGGCCTGGTTATGGTTGCGCGGCGAGAATGGGAGCGAGAGCGTGGTGATGAGGGAGGGTGTGGAGGTGTAGGGGTGTGGGTGTGAGCGGGTAAGATGCTTCGACAAGCTCAGCATGACCGCATCAAACTCCAATCTCGCCCGAACGCAGTTCGGACAAATTCCCTTACAACAGTTTCTCGTAAACGCCGTCTACTTGACGATAGACAGTGCGCCAATCATAATGCTCCTCCACCCAGCGCCGGCCGTTTTCACGCAGGGAGTTATTGAATTGCGGATCGGTGAGGACGCGGACGACCGCGCGGGCGAACTCCTGGGGTTCGTCTGCCAGCAGAATATTTTCGCCAGGCCGTGTATCGATGCCTTCAGCGCCAATCGTCGTGGAGACGATGGGCAGGCCCCACTGCCAGCCGTCTACAATTTTCACGCGCATGCCGCCGCCGGCGCGCACCGGAACCACGAAGGCGCGGCAGCGGGCAAGTAGGGGCTGCGCGTCGGGCACGAAGCCCGTAACTTCGACGTGTCCTTGTACAGGACTTCCGTTTTGCGCCAGAGCGCTCAGGGTCGCGGGCGGGTTCTTGCCGGCAATGGTGAACTGGACCTCTGGAACCTCCTCCAGGATCAGCGGCAGCACTTCCTGGGCAAACCACAAGACGCCTTCCACGTTCGGAGGCCAGAACATGGTGCCCAGGTGCAGGATGTTTGGCCCCTGGTCTTTATAGACGACAGGCGCTTTGTCGGCGGGGTCTACGCAGATGGGAAGCGACGTGAACTTTTGGCGTAATTGCTCGCGCAGCGGCTCGCTGCGCGGGGTCGAAAAGAGGTTCAGCAACGCCTGGCGATCCTCTTCCGTGACCGTAAGAATGTGGTCGAACTGCTGGACGAGATCGATTTCATAGCGGCGCAAGAGGCGCGCCTCGCGCTGCCAGATCAGGCGCTGCATGCCGCTTTCGTAGCCGGCCTGGCGCTGCACCAGCAAATACATGGCGTTGTGCTGATCCAGCAGAATCTGTGGGCGGCGCTCAGGTGCATAGGCCTCCCGCGCGTACAGCGCATACTGCGCCATCGCCGTCTGGTCGGCGTGAATGACGGCGAAGGGCGTCTCCCGCGCCAGCCGGCGCAGCAGCGCCTGCATCGCGGGCACGCGGTCGCGAACGATGGACGCGGGCCGGCCGCCGAACAGACTCTCCACGAAGGCCAGGCCGTCACGCAGGCGCGAGCGTTGCATAGGCACGGTGTGCACTGCCCGGCAGTATTGGCGCAGGTGATCGGCCGCGTCCGGCGTATCGTCGTCGCGCACAAAAGAGACGAGCGTCACCTCGTGTCGCTGCGAGAGATGGCGCAGCATGTAGTAAGCCCGGATCTTGGCGCCCCCGGTCAGCGGGTAAGGG
Organism: Anaerolineae bacterium; assembly: GCA_025929715.1. Classification (GTDB taxonomy): domain Bacteria; phylum Chloroflexota; class Anaerolineae; order Promineifilales; family Promineifilaceae; genus JAAYYY01. The sequence goes on from JAICPS010000033.1 coordinate 16,526, forward strand.
AGAACTTGCGTCAGCAGCAGGACCGAAGCCACCACTCACCGCTCCCGACGACGACTGCGGCGACTACGGCGGCTACCCGCGTTGTCTTCTTCCTCCTCGGCCGCGCTCCGCGTCGACTGGATCCACGTCATGCAGTTTTCGTCGTTACCCATCATCACGTCAGCAGCTAGAATTGCCTTCTTTATTTCTAGCTCGATGGGATTGGTTATCGCCGAAGTGAGGCCCGCCGTGATCGCCATGGCCAGAAATGTCCCGTTCAATGGGCCACGATCGGGCAAGCCGAAAGAGACGTTGCTGGCGCCACAGCAAGTGTTAACGCCTAGTTCTTCGCGGCAGTGCCGCACAATATGGAAAACCTGCCTACCTGCATAGCGCATCGCGCCGATGGGCATCACTAGTGGATCGATCAGCACGTCTTCTTTCGGAATACCATGGTCCATCGCCCGCTCGATAATCTTGCGCGCTACGGCCAGGCGCACCTCGGGATCTTCTGAAATGCCTGTCTCGTCGTTGGAGATTCCGATCACGGCCGCCCCATATTTCTTCACCATGGGCAGCACAGCTTCCAGTCGTTCCTCCTCGCCCGTCACCGAATTAAGCAGCGGCTTGCCCTCATACGCTTCCAGGCCGCGTTCCAGCGCCGCCACAATCGAAGAATCGATAGAAATCGGCACGTCCGTCACCGATTGCACCAATTTAATGGCCTCCGCCAGAATCGCCGGCTCATCTGCCAGGGGAATACCCGCGTTGACGTCCAGCATGTGCGCTCCTGCCGCCACTTGAGCGATGGCGTCCTTGCGCACCCGATCGAAGTTACCCGCGGCCATCTCCCGCGCCAGCAGCTTGCGTCCCGTAGGATTAATGCGCTCGCCAATAATCGTAAAAGGCCGGTCCGGACCAATAATCACCGTTTTCGTCTTCGAGCTAATAACCGTCTGCAAAAGAATCCTCCTCGTTTATAGCTGTCAGCTAACTGCTTATCGCCGATCTGCGTCGCCGGTACCCGTCTCTGGGCGGCGCGCCGGGCTGTCGCGGACGCGGCATCAGGCCCGCTTCGTGAATTATCTCCGCCACCAGCTCTTCCTGCCGGTAAGCCATCACGTGTACCCCGGCGACGCCGCGGATTTCGCGTACCTGTTCGATAATCTCCACACAGATCTTTTTGCCCTCGTCGCGCCTACGTTCTTGGGGCGTTTTGCGTAGCCGTCCGACAACTTCGTCCGGAATGCGCACGCCGGGCACGTTCGTGCGCATATATTCCGCCGCGCGTTCAGAACGTAAAGGGCCCACGCCGACGATGATATACACCTTTTCATCCAGCCCGATATCGCGTACCTTCTGCATGAACGTGCGGAAACGCGGCACGTCATAGCAATACTGCGTCTGGATAAACTGGGCTCCAGCCTGCACTTTTTTCGCCAGGCGCAACGGCCGCCAGTCGTAGGGTTGCGCAAATGGATTGGACGCAGCTCCCAGGAAAAGCCGCGGTGGGACGCTCAGTTTACGTCCACTGAGAAACATCCCCCGGTCACGCATAATACGCGCCGTGTGCAGTAACTGGATAGAGTCAAGGTCAAAGACAGGCTTGGCCTCGGGCTGATCCCCTACACTCACATCGTCACCCGTCAAGCACAGGACGTTGCGCACGCCCATAGCCGCCGCGCCCAGCAAATCACCCTGGATCGCAATTCGGTTGCGATCGCGGCACGACACCTGGTACACGGGCTCGTATCCCGCGCGGGTCAGCAAAGCGCAGATCGCCACGCTAGACATGTGGCAGTGCGCTCCTGAAGCATCGGTGGCGTTAATCGCATCGCACACTTCCGACAGCACCAGCGCCGCTTCGTAGACTTCCTGCGGGTCCGAGCTATCCGGTGGATTGAGTTCCGCCGTGACCGCAAAAAGCCCGGAGCGCAGCACCCGTTCCAGGCGACTTCCGGAAGTGAGTTTAGTTACGTCGTCGATGGCGCCGCTCATGGCCCTGGCGATTATTGGTCGCTGCCAGCTCTGGCCTTGGTTGCGGAGGCGGTGGCAGCTTCTCTTCGGGTACGTCGCCTCTCAGTGCGGCAGACATCGCCCGCAGATGATCAGGCGTGTTGCCACAGCAGCCGCCAATTAGCCGCGCGCCCAGTTTGCGCACACGATACGCGTAGCCTGCCATGACTATAGGTGTACCGTCATAAATCAGCTCGCTGCCGCCTACGAGCCGCGGAATGCCGGCATTAGACTTGGCAATAAGCGGCAGGTCTGGATTTTCGCGGACCATGGCCGCGATCACATACTCGATTTCAGCAGGTCCATTACCGCAGTTGGCGCCCATGGCGGCCAGGTCCAGTTCGCTCAATGCCTCTACTGCCTGCTGAGGACTCACGCCCATCATCGTGTGGCGATTCGTGTCAAACGTCATAGTGGCAGCTACCGGCAGATCAGACACCGAACGCGCCCCTTCCACGGCCGCACGCAGTTCGTCGAGGTCGCTCATCGTCTCCACCCACAGAATATCGACGCCGCCCTCGTCCAACGCTGCCGCCTGCTCGGCAAATGCCGCCACCGCCTGCTCATACGTCATCGTGCCCATCGGTTGCAGGAGCTCGCCGGTTGGGCCCATCGAGCCCGCGACGACGACCAGGTGCGGCGTTTTATCCGCCGCCTGGCGCGCTAGCTGCGCCGCAGCGCGGTTCAGTTCCCGCACGCGCTTGTGGAGATTATGCAATTTCAGTCGAAAGTGGGTCCCACCAAAGGTGTTTGTCAGGATCAATCGCGAACCGGCAGCAATGTACCCTTCATGTACGCCCAGCACCCGATCCGGGTACTTCACGTTCCAATCTTCTGGCGGATGACCCTGCTCTAGACCCATGGACATGAGCATCGTACCCATGGCGCCATCTAATAGTATATAGGGTTCCGACTGTAGTAACTGCTGAAAGCGATCCATATTTACCTTCCATCTTGCAACTTTCCCGGAAACTGGCTTACCTGCGGACGCTGGAGTTTCCGGGAAAGTCAACTATCGTGCTATTATGACCACGTTTACGTGGAACGCGCAACAATGTTTAAGCTCTAAGAGACGCCTTTGCGGATCGCCATAAACTTTTTGGCGGTCTCGACGGCCACGGCGGCGTCGCGGCAGTAAGCGTCGGCCTCAATATCCTCGGCAAACGCCTCGTTCAGCGGCGCGCCGCCCACCAGCACCACGATGTCCTGCCGGATGCCGGCTGCCTTCAACGCCTCAATCACCACGCGCATGTAGGGCATCGTCGTCGTCAACAGCGCGCTCATGCCCACGATATCCGGCTGGTGCTCCGCGATGGCGGTCATGAAGTCCTCCACCGAGTTGTTGATGCCGATGTTGACCAC
>JAICPS010000570.1 GCA_025929715.1 Anaerolineae bacterium
GGCCTGTCTCACGCGGCGGCCGCGTGTGCGCAGGCATCACAGGAACCGAAAAAACTACCTGGTTGTTATCGGGATTTTCGTCGCCTATCGTAACCGTATCTTCGGGGTCGAGGGTTACGACGATTTCATGGTCGCCCGCGTCTTCAGCGGTATCCCAGGCCCAGGCAAAGAGGCCGATGGCATCGCCTGCTAAGTTGCGCCCGTTCAGCGCGCCCTGCAACGTGAATTGGTCGCGGACTTCCACGCGCACGGTGACGTCGTTGGGTTGCACGTTGGGCGGTACCTTGGCCAGTATGTAGAAGGTCACGGCGTCGCCCGCATAAATGTCGGGGACGGGATGCAGGAAGACATCGCCGGCAGAGAGGGAAAGATCCTGGGGCGGCGGCGTCATGGCCGTGGGCGCCGGAACGGTGGAGGTTGGGGCGACAGGGTTTGTTGTCGCGGTCGCCGTCGCGGTCGGCGGCGATGCCTCAGATGTGGGCTCGACGGTCGCGCCGGGGGTCGCAGTCGACGGTGGCTGCAATGATTGAACAGCCGTCGCCGTCGCCTCTGGTGTAGGGGCGCTCGCGGTCGGAGCTTCTGAGGTGCAACCTGCCAGGAGCACGCCCAGCAAGAAGACCAGTGGCCAACTTCTTCTTCTCATCACTTTCATAGCTTCAGCCCGGACCCATTTTACCTAATTTGGCGGAGGTTGTGGTATGCAAAGTGCAAATCTGAGCGCTTATTAAGCGTTTTCTCCAATATAGAACCGACCCAGGCTCTCTCCTTGACGCCCACACTACCCTTTTCCGACGGACGCACCACGCTTCCGTTGATCCTTTCTGGCACATTGCCAAGTGCCTTCTTATAATATTCTGCTGGAATCATAATCCCACTATAGGAGACCAGATCAAATGGCTTTTTCCAAAATTGACGTACCTGATGGCGAAAAGATCACCTATCAAGAGGGGCGGTTACACGTTCCGGATAATCCTATCGTGGCCTTTATTGAAGGGGATGGGATAGGGGTGGATATTACGCCGGCAGCCAAGCGCGTGTGGGATGCGGCGGTCGCAAAGTCGTATGGCGGGCAGCGAGAGATTGCCTGGATGGAAATTTTCGCCGGGGAAAAGGCAGCGGAGCGCTATGACGGCAATTACATGCCGGAAGAGACGTTTGACGCCATGCGCGAATACGTTGTGGGCATCAAGGGCCCGCTGACCACACCCGTTGGCGGAGGTTTTCGCAGCCTGAACGTGACGTTGCGGCAGGTGCTGGACCTTTACGCCTGCGTGCGTCCCGTTCGTTACATCGCGGGCACGCCAAGCCCCATGCGCGAGCCGCAGAAGATGAACATGGTCATCTTTCGCGAGAACACCGAGGACGTGTATTCCGGGGTAGAATGGCCGGCGGAGTCGGAAGGCGCGCGGCAGATTATTGGTTTCATGAACGAGCAGCTTGGTAAATCGATTCGCGAAGACGCCGCGATCGGCATCAAGCCGGTCAGCGAATTTGGCACCAAGCGCCTGGTGCGGCAAGCGATTGAATATGCGATTGCGCGCAGACGCAGCAGCGTGACCCTGGTACACAAGGGCAACATCATGAAGTTTACGGAAGGGGCGTTCAAGACGTGGGGCTATGAGCTGGCTGCCGAGGAGTTCGGCGACGTCACCATCAGCGAGGACGCCCTATGGTCGAACCATAATGGGCGCGCGCCGGACGGCAAGATCGTGATCAAAGATCGTATCGCAGACAACATGCTGCAGCAGTTGTTGACGCGAACTAACGAGTATGACGTCATCGCCACGTTGAATCTCAACGGCGATTACATCAGCGATGCCGCTGCAGCGCAGGTGGGCGGCCTGGGTATGGCGCCGGGCGGCAACATTGGCGACGGCGTGGCGCTCTTTGAGGCGACGCACGGTACAGCGCCCAAATACGCTGGGCAGGACAAGGTTAATCCCAGCAGCCTGATTCTGAGCGGCGTGATGATGCTGGAATATATGGACTGGGACGAGGCGGCCGATTCAGTGGTGACTGCCATGACGCGCACCATTCAGAACGGGCTGGTAACCTACGACCTAGCGCGCCAGATGGAAGGGGCGACTGAGCTGAGCACGTCGGCGTTTGCGGAAGCGATTATTGATAATATGTAAGGGTTGGACGGGGCCGGAGGACAGAAGACGGGAGACGGCCGCATTGTAATTCCGGTCTCCCGGCTCCGGTCATTGGTCAATCATGGAGAAACGGCAGCCGGTCAAAGCGCTAACCATTGCAGGCTCCGACAGCGGTGGAGCGGCGGGGTTGCAGGCCGATTTGAAGACGTTCACAGCGTTGGGCGTCTATGGCATGAGCGCCGTCACGGTGGTGACGGCGCAGAACAGCGTGCGGGTCGCAGCCCTGGAGTCAATGCCGGCGACGCTTGTGGCCCGCCAGATCGAGGCGGTGCTGGAGGACTATGGCGCTGATGCGATCAAAACGGGCTTTGTGGGCAGCGTCAAATTGCTGGAAGCGATTGCTGCGGTTCTCGGCGCCTACCAGGATAACCATCCGCTACCGCTGGTGGTCGATCCGGTGCTGGTGAACCATCGCGGTGAGGCCATGTTTGACCAGGAAGTTGTAGAAGCCTACCGCCGCCTGCTATTGCCACGCTGTACCATTGTCACGCCCAATCGCCGCGAGGCGGCGCTATTGTGCGGGCAGGAAGTGGAAAGCTGGCAGGACATGACCGATGCGGCGCAGCGGTTGTGCGAGATGGGAGCGGGCAGCGCATTGGTCACGGGCGGCTGGCACAACGAAGATTACGGGGATGCCTTCTGCGATGGTCGGGATGTCGTCTTTTTGGAACTGTCGCACCTGAAAACGAGTAACACCCACGGCAGCGGCGACACGCTATCTGCAGCGATTGCGGCTTTCCTGGCGCAAGAGTTTCCCGTCCTAGAGGCAGTTCGTCGCGCGCAAACATTCACCGCCGCTGCCATCCGTGGGGCGGTAGAGTGGCACATGGGAGGAGGGCATGGGCCGTTGAATCATATGGTGCGTTCGGAGATCGGCTACTGACGTGGTGATCGACGATTTGGCGA
>JAICPS010000475.1 GCA_025929715.1 Anaerolineae bacterium
CGATCAGGCGACCGCTGCGCATGGAGCCGATTATTGGCGGCGTCTGGCTGTAGAGGATCGCCGTGAAACGTGTGTATCCTTCAGCGGTGTGTTCGAACACTAAATCGGCCTGGCTGAGCCCTGACTGTGGACGCACTGGGTCCGGCGGGTAGTTAGAAACCTTAATAGCTATTGGACGGCGCTGTAGGACCTCGGGATCCTCGACCAGTTCACCGGTCAGCGGATTACGATTCTCGCCAAAATCCTCCGGCGACATCAGCAGCAGCGGCGTTGGCGTGGCAGTGGGGGTCATCGTGGCCGTGGGGTTGGGAGTCGCCGTAGCGGTGGGCAGCGCGGTGGAAGTCGCAGTAGGTGGCACGGATGTCCCTGTAGGCGCAACCTGGGCCACCTCCTCCGTCGCCGTGGCAGCCGGCGGTGTGGGCGACGCGGTATCCTGCCCACAGGCGCCAAGGAACAGCAGCAATAAAATTAATAGACGAGCTGATTTACTTATTAACATGCTCAGTTCTCCATGAAAGGTGATGAAAGCGCGAGGGATCATAGCATGGTGAAAGAGGTAAAACAAAGAAGCAGGAAAGCGGCGAATAGAGATCCTGCGCTCCGAAGACGCCCATGCAGCATGGGACCCACTCCGGATGACGAGTCTCTAGTCCTTTAGTTCCCCAGTTCTCCGAATCTCAAATCCCGCCAAAGCCCGCATCCGCCCGCCGGCTTCTACCAAATGATAGGGCATCCAGGCGACGCCAAACAGTTCGACAGAGATGTCTTTTTTGTAGGGAGTGACTTTTATTTCCGTAATGTCGGCGGCAATGCCGGTCCACTTTTCCTCCAAATCGTCGAGTGCAGCTTGCATGTCGGCTTCCAGCTCGTCGATCTCTTTCTTAAGGAGCTTAATTTCCTCTTCAGATTCTTCCACGTCTTCTCCGGCGCGCGCTGTCATGCGCCGTTTGGTCATCGACGAGGAGACGCTGCGCCGGCGCCTGGAGAAAAGACTGAAAAGCGTTTCCGCATGCGTGGCCAGCTCTTCCGTTCTGCGCCGGCTATGTTCGGCTTTGTCTTCTTCCAACTCGCGCTCTTCTCTAGTGAGCTTCGTCTCCAGGCTGTCAATTTTGCGTTGCAATTGGTCTTCTAACCTGTCGGCCTCGATTTCGGCCTCTGCGGCGGCGGCTTCCTGGCACATCTGAGCGAATTCAGCTTCAGACACTTCGGGTCCGGCATATACGCCAAGCGCTTCATTGGCCCTCACCGTGACGTCGGTCGCGCGATACAACCAGTCCTCGAAGTCTGCCTCCATCGAACGCAATGTTCTTTCATCGGAAAAGGGAGCATCCAGGGCAGCGAAGCGCGCCTCAGGGATCGGATTGCGATCGAATTCTCGAGGCTGGACTGGCCCGATGAGAAAGTTTTGCCAGCGTACCAGGCCTCGGCGGTCTGGCTCGGCGACAAGGGCCGTGCGCTTGAGCGCGCAGTCTAGATTGTATTTTCGGTTAAGTAAACGAACTGCTGCCTGAGCGAGCAAGACAGGCCGGTAAAGCAAGCCGAGCAATCTGCTATCGGCGGGCATTTCGCTGCCCTCACTTTGCAGCGCCTGTGAGAAAGTAAGATTATGGGGCAGGAAAAATTCCGCCATGCGCCCTGGCACCGCCGGACGCGCCGCCGTTCCCGGTAATTCATGGCGCGATGGTTGCGCGGCATCTGGCGCTGGCTGAGCTGGGGCTTGTGGCGTTGGTTGTTCCGCGTCTGCTGCTTTCAAAGCCGGTTCCGAGGCGTCCGTCGCTGCGCCCGCCAACGCGTTGAGCGCGGGAATTTGTGCTCGGGTGAGCGGACCCGCCAGGTAGTTCATGGCCCAGCGCGTGTTCATAAGCACCGGCTGCTTTTCATGGACGTTGCGCAGCAAGAAAACGCGCTTGCCAATGGCCGAAATCAGGTTGTCGTAAGCCTGCCGGTCCAATTCGCCCGGTGTTGCGGTGGCCAAGCCGTCTAACAGCCGCTGTTTGTCCTGGTCAGTGCCTAGCTTGCCGATGAACCAGGAGCCGGCATTGGAGAGCGCCTTGTAATCGACGTCGACAGGATTTTGGGTCGCCAACAACATGCCCACGCCAAAGGCGCGCGCCTGTTTTAGCAAGCGCAACATTGGCTCTTTGGAGGGCGGATTGCCGACGGGCGGCAGATAGCCGAAGATTTCGTCGAAGTAAACCAGCGCGCGCAGCGAGCTGGTTCCCGCCTGGGCGCGCATCCAGCTCTCTACCGCCGAGTACAGGAGCGTGACGAAGAACATGCGCTCGTCGTCATTGAGGTGGGCGATATAGAAAACTGTATGGCGCGGGCGCCCGTCCTCGTCGTACAGCAATTGCGCAACGTCGAGGGGAGCGCCCTCGATCCAGCTCTGAAAGGCCGGTGCAGCGAGGATGTTGTTCAGAAGCATCGCCAGCTCGAAACGGTCTTGTTCCGGGAAGAAGTGGTCGATGTCAAAAACGCCCAGCTTCTCAAAGGGCGGTGACTGAGTCTGCATGATCAGCTCGCCGAGATCCAGGTCGTGCCCCTGGCTCCAGGCTTGCTCGAAGATATTGGCCAGCAAGATGTGTTCCCGCGAGCGTACCGGGTCGATATCCTTTAGACCGATGAGACCCAGGAGGGCTGTAACGGTGTCGGATATCTTATCGCGCAGCAGCTCGGAGTTCTCTTCCCAGGCAATCTTCGGCGCCTTCAGCGAGGCAAGAATGCTGACCTGCAACCCCGCGTCAGATCCCGGCGTGTATACGGCAAAGCGCGCGCTCTCCTTCAACTTTTGCAAACGTTCCGGTGGGATGTCCCATTGGGCAAGGCCCTCACGCCATAGATTGGCGGTGTCCGCGGCGACCTGCTCGATGCTTTTCCCTTCGCGCCGGGCTTCGCCGGGATTTATCCAGGGCTGGAAGTCCGACGGGAGCAATTCGGGAAAGTGGAGCAGCACATTTGTAATGTCGCCTTTGGGATCGATCATCAAGGCGGGCACGTTGTTTAGCGCCGCTTCTTCCAGCAAGTCCAGGCATAGGCCAGTTTTTCCGGAACCGGTCATGCCGACGACGACAGCGTGAGTGGTCAGGTCAGCAGGATCATAAAGAAGAGGCCGCTCGGTTAGCTCGTTCGTGTTGGAGTCTACGACGCGACCCAGGTAGAAAGTTCCATTTGTTTCAATCATGGGATTTGCCTCCTGGCGCCAAGTGTATCACAAAACATTGGTACTATCGGGTGATCTTCGCGATAGCCGAGTTGTGTAAAAATCTATTGACTTTCGCCTAACGAAATGATAATCTTCGCCGATCTTTTAGATTTGAGGTGAGATATGGGAAGCATGAAACATTTTGTCCTGTTTATTACGATTCTCGCTCTTGTAATGTTGGCCTGCGGGCCTCTAGGGGGAGATGAACCTCCCAGCGAACCAACGGCTGCCCCGGCGGAACCCACGCAAGCTACGGTCCCGGTCGTGGGTGAGACCCCATCACAGCAGCAAAGCGGCTCTTCGACGACAAGCGGCGCTATCAGCAGCCTGTCTGAGTTAGAGACGGCAGTTATTCAAATTCAGGCTGAGGGCACTTTCGTCGATCCAGAGTTTGGCGTGCAGCTGAACAGCGCGGGACGCGGCTCTGGCTTCATCATAGATCCCAGCGGTATCGCCGTGACCAACAACCACGTCGTCACGGGCTCAGCCCTGCTACGGGTGTGGATTGGCGGGGAAACTGAGCCGCGCAATGCCCGCGTTATGGGCGTCTCCGAATGCTCGGACCTGGCGGTCATCGACATTGACGGCGAAGGCTATCCTTACCTGGACTGGTATAGCGGCACGCCGAGCGTCGGCACGGACATCTACGTC
>JAICPS010000328.1 GCA_025929715.1 Anaerolineae bacterium
CCCACGCCGCCCGGCGAAATCACCCCATCCGGCAGTTGTGTGGCGATCACCCCGCCGATTGGGAAACCGTACCCCTGATGGATGTCGGGCATTGCCAGCGCGTGCTTGACGATACCGGGAAGGGTGGACGTGTTCACCAGTTGTCCCAGGCTCTTGTCGTCGAGCGCACCTTCCATCAGGACGTCGTCGGCGTAAAAGCGCGCCGGCACGCGCATGTCGGAACGAAATGACGTTGGCACTTCGAAGACGTAGTCGTTGACCTGTCGAAAATCAGATCGAGTGACCATTACGATACCTCCTCATACATCAAACACGATCTCAGCTTCCAGTCCATCATCGCTTTGTTTGACCTCCAAATTATGGTACGTAACCGCCTTGATATGCTTTTGGAGGCGGGGCGCACGAGCACCACGCACAGTCGCGCGCACGATAGTGGGCGTCGCCTCGAGTAGTACAAATTGTCGGAAGACAACACCGTCCCGTTCCGCGAGGTACGCCAGTTCGCCAAGCCACTCGACCAGTACACTTTCACGGTCAAAGGCATCTATCTGCACTGCGCGTTTCTCGCTAAGCGGTAACTCGTCCAGGTCGTCGACCAGCAAGCTACTCATGCCATAGGCGGCGCTGACCAGCAGATGGGCCAGATCAACGCCTCTCGCGCGGATTGACCAATCGGCCGTGTGTTCCACAATCTCAAAATCGGGTGCATAATGCCTGGAAGGATCACTGAACATGTTGTTATCCTATGTATCCTTCATTGTTATTGTATCAGACCTTTTAACACCTTTTGTATACCATGGCTGGTATACTGGAGTCTGGGCCTCGACTTTCTCGATGTTGTAAGCCGATTTTGTAAATCGGCCGGACGAAGTGCCATTTCGTCCTACAAAGGAGTTACGAGATGAGCGATCAGCAGAACGCGGAACCGAATAAGACGGGTAAGACAGCACCTCAGAAGAAAATTTCCATAGAACTGCCCAAGAACCTGGAAGCGAATTACGCCAACGTCGCTTTCATCACGCACACGCCGGCCGAAATTGTCCTGGACTTCGCCCAATATCTGCCGCGTATGCCCAAAGGGCAGGTCATGTCACGTATTATCATGTCGCCCATGCATGCCAAGATGCTCCAGATGGCGCTGGCACAGAACATCGGCAATTACGAGCGTCAGTTTGGCGAGATCCGCTTGCCGCAACGACCCAATTTGGCCGACGAACTCTTTCGCTACCGGCCCGGACAGGGTGACGACGGCGACGATGAAGAAGACGACAAGAACGAGGAGTAAGCGCCGTGCGACAATTGGAAGAGATCGCCGACCAGATTCGCGAGCAGATGGAGCAAACCAACGCAGCCCGAGATCTGGCCTACCAACGTTCGCGGGAGCTGACGCGAGTCTGCGCTCGCGCCATTCGCGCCGTCCATCGCGAAGAATGGAACCTGGCTCGCGAATTGATGGACGAAGCGCGACTCGCAGCCAGAGCCATGATCGACGGCGTCCAGGAATTCCCCGTATTGTATTACGCCGGCTATACACAGGACGCTCTGAAAGAGTATGCCGAGGCCAACCTGACCTACCAATTGGTGCGCGACGAACCGCTTTTGACCCCCGCCGAACTAGCCCTGGAAGACAACACCTGGCTCAACGGCCTGGCCGAAGCCGCCACCGAGCTGCGGCGGCGCATTCTAGACATTATCCGCGGCGGACACGAGCAAGAAGTGGAACGTTTGCTGGATACGATGGACGAGATTTACAGCGTGCTGGTGACCTTTGATTTTAGTGACAGCATCACAGGAGGCCTACGCCGCCGCACCGACGTGCTCCGCTCCGTACTTGAGCGTACTCGTGGCGACGTCACCACCAGCCTCCGCCAGACCGAACTGGAACAGGCCCTCGATTCGCTCGAAAAAAAGCTCGGCGATCAATAGGGGCGGTCAGTCGTCAGCGGTCGGCCGTACTCCGTCGCCCGTCGCTTGTCCTCCCTCCTCAATCCTCCATGCCGCCACAGCAATCAACGCCACACCAACCCCCGCCAACAACCCTGCGCTGCTCCACCACGGAACCTGTTCCACGACCCAGTCAATCTGCGCCGGGCTGAATTCTGGTCCGTGGGCGTGGAGTCCGCTTTTGAGCGCCATAAATAGCAGGGTAAGGACGGCGCTGCTGAACCCCACGATAACGCCTAACGCGGCAGCCACGCCGAACCACAACACTAGAGAAACTTGCCGTCCGCCAAGCAGCCGCTCATAAATCGCCCCCAAAGCTACCACTGCCGTACCCCATCCCAGCATAGTTACGCGCAAAAGGTTGCCTTCCAGAGCAATCCAGACCGCAGCATATGCTGCCAGCAAGATCACGGCGAGTTTCAGTCCAGGTGCCTTCTGTGGCAGTTCCATGACCGCGATTATAGTCTTTGCCTTGTCCAGCGCACGGCCCCGCCGCCCACACCATTTGATATAAACCATCATCTATATTTGACGGGCGAACCAGATTCAGGATAATCGCGCTATATCTATAACGCAACGTCCCACAATCAATTTGAATGGAGGAAACTGTATGTCCAGCGACAAAGCCAAAGACGCCTTAGAGATGATGCCATATGGCTTCTATAGCATCACCTCCTGTACTGATGACGATGCAAACATCATGGTTGCCAACTGGGTCACACAGGCATCCTTTGAGCCGAGGCTCATTGCCCTCGGTCTGCAACAGACTAGCTACACTCACGGCCTCATTGAGAAGGGCGGCTCCTTTGCAGTCAACATCTTTAAGCAAGAGGATTCCGAACTAATAACCCCGTTCACCAAGAGCCGCAACAAGAAGCCCGAGAAGATGGAAGAAGCAAGCTATAGCCAGGCGCCGGTAACGGGCTGCCCGGTGCTGGACGGGGCCGCTGCCTACATTGAATGCCGCGTGATCAGAATCATAGACGTCGGCGGTGATCACGACATCGTGGTAGGCGAAGTGGTTGGTGCCGACGTAATGAAAGAAGGAATGCCCGCCGATATGCTCACGCTGCCTAAACTAGGATGGAGTTATGCCGGTTAGGCGAGTCCCGTAGGTGACCGGCAGGTGACCGGCACTTTGGAAGTGCCGGGCACCTCGTGTCGCGCAATGACCCAATACTCCATTGCTACCTGGCGCCTGTTGGAAACAGGCTGGCAAGACGGTGCGACAAATATGGCCATCGACGAGGCTATCCTTCAAGCAGTTGCCTCCGGTCACAGTCCACCCACCCTGCGCTTTTACGGTTGGAATCCGCCCTGTCTCTCGTTAGGCTACGCCCAAACGTGGAGCGTGGTCGATAGTGCCTCTTGCAGAGAGCATGGTTGGGACGTGGTGCGACGACCGACCGGCGGACGCGCCATCCTGCATATCGACGAGCTGACCTATAGCGTCTGCGCGCCGGAAAATGAACCGCGGGTGCACGGCGGCGTTTTAGCCAGCTACCGGCGCCTATCCGACGCGCTGGCCGCCGGCCTGGAACTCCTCGGCCTCAACCCGGCTCGCGCCCAGCCAGTTGCTGAGGATGGGAAGGCCCGGGACTCCTCTAGGTCTAACGCCGTCCTTTCTCCCCTGCCGGTGCATGGGCCTGTTTGCTTTGACCGCCCTTCTAACTTCGAGATCACGATCGGCGCCCGCAAGCTCGTGGGCAGCGCCCAGGCGCGCAAACTGGACGTCGTCTTGCAGCATGGCACGCTCCCGCTTTACGGCGACATCACACGAATCGCCAGCGCCCTGAATGGCGACGAAAGAAGACGATCTGCAATTCGCCGGCAGCTCCGGGAAAGCGCAACCACCCTGCAGGCGAGTCTTGGGCGTCATGTGTCCTATGAGCAAGTCGTGCCTCTCCTCAGCCAGGGTTTTGCCGCGACTCTCGATTTGCAGTTAGCGATCGGTGCGCTGACGCCTTGGGAACAGGAACAGACTCGCGCCATCCGTGCCGAAAAGTACGCAAACGAAAACTGGACCAGGCGCCGCTAGTCCAACATTCCTACCAGACTGACCCGCTAAAGTAGCCCCTGCGTACTACCGGTATCAATTGACATATAACGGCCCCATGCTACACTGCAAAACATGCGTCAACGTTTGTCGCGTTTTCTCTTGGCGCCAATTCGAATATTACTTTGGCCAATAAAGAAGGTCTGGCGCGGCCTGGGCATTATTGGGCTCTGGCTGCGACGTAGCCTGGGTACAGCTGTGTTCGGGTTGCGGCGCGTCCTCCAACGGTTGCTGCGGCCAGTCTGGCATTTATATCGCCGCGTGGGGTTCGGGCTGCAGCGCGGTCTGATCAGATTACTACGGCCGGTGTGGCTGTTCTGGGGTCGCATGGGTCTTGCCTTCCGCAACATCCTCACCTGGTTCATCTGGCGTCCCCTGCTCTTCATCACAGCGCCATTGCGATTTATCTGGCGGCGCTGGCTGAAGCGTGCCACTAAAGCTGCCGTATTGCGCCTGGGACAGGCGTTATTCTGGCTATGGACCCAGGGCGCACGCTTCGCGGGCTGGCTGCTGGTGCGTCCCGCTCGCGCCCTGCTGCGAAGAATAGCGGCTCGCTGGCACGACGGGCGTCCTGGACGTTTACGTCGCCGGCGCGAGGCCTATTCGCGCTTCATGGTATGGCGCGCGCGGCTGCGCGTCGCGCTTCTTCGACCTCATCCCCCGCGGCGCTCTATCGTGGCGCCTCCCGTCCCGGTCCAGGAAAAGCCACGTCCAATGCGTCCTACAACACGTTGGGCGACCACGGTTGTGGCCGTCAGCTTCGTTGCCGTCGCCAGCCTACTGACCGCACAACAGGCGCCCGAATTGAACCGCGTGGTGGCGCAAGGCGATTACCAGTTAAGTTCTAGTAAGTTCGCCGAAGATGCGACCGAAATTCCGCTTACTCCCACTGCAACATCTACTCCGGCGCCAACACCCACGCCCTGGGCGACGCCCGATCCACTCAACAGCGGCGGCAGCGTGGCGTTTACCCTCCGGCAAAATGGCGACAGCGATATCTACGCCCTATCTATTGGACAGTCCCAGCCAATCCGGCTCACCAACGACCTGGCCGACGACCGCGATCCCGCCTGGAGCCCGGACGGACGGCGCCTGGCGTTCGCTTCGCGGCGCGATGGCAATTGGGAAATCTACGTGATGACCCTTGCCAGCGGCAATGTGCGGCGACTGACGCATGATGCGGCTTTCGACGCCGGTCCCAGTTGGTCACCCGATGGGCAATGGTTGGTCTACGAATCGTACCATCAGGACAATCTCGACCTCTATCTGATCAGAGCCGACGGCGAGCAAGGACCGTTGCGACTGACCCAGCATCCGGCGCCCGATTTCTCTCCCTCCTGGTCGCCCGCTGGCCGCCACATCGCCTTTACCAGTTGGCGAAGCGGCAATAAAGATTTGTTCATCCTGTCACTAGATGAAGCGGCGGACGACGCAGCGCGGAATGTCACCAATTCTCCCAACCTTCAGGAAGACTATCCCATCTTCAGCCCTGACAGCGCCGCGCTAGCCTATTCCGAAAATGGGACCGGCTTCG
>JAICPS010000017.1 GCA_025929715.1 Anaerolineae bacterium
CCGAGACCCACGGGTTGCGAGTGCTTGCGCGGGAAAAGCACCGACAGAACGACGAACGCCTCTTCGTTGCCCACAAAGCAGTCGGGATGGGCGTGATGGAGTTCGGCTAAATCGCGAAATCCGAACAGCAACTGTAAGAAGGTTAATCCGGGGAAAAACGCATCGCCGTCGGAAAACTTATGCGGTTCATAACCCTGCACTGAAGCCAGTCCACCATCCTTCCAGGTCATTTTTATGGGGCCGGATGTACAGTTCAGTCGCATAGAGCCACTGTAACCGGCGACGACACTTTCAGCCAGGCGGCGTTCCAGCACAGGGCTGATGTGTTGTAGGAAAGCATTCAGGTCAGGCACACGCACGTACCAGGCGTATGGCGGCCGGTGCGCGACCAGTTCTCTCTCAAGCGATCTGTAAGCAGCATGCTCGACACCCATCGCAAAAAGCAGGGTTGTAACGGGCTTGTTATCGTTGCGATGGTCTTCTACAGTGTCCCGTATATATCGTGCGGCACGTAACGCGACATCGCGTAACGAGCGTCCCGGAGCAGCCGCCATCTCACGGATCCCAATATGTTCGGGCCACGTCGTATACTCAAAATACCCAACGGCTTCGCCCTCTGATTCCGATTCAACCAGTCGGAAGCGGCGCCGGTACTCGGAGGACTCATGCGCGCCTTGCAGCTCGTAACGCCATTCGTTTGCATCGCGCAATCGCGTAATCATGCTATTCGTGCAATGGCGGGCATACAGACGCGCCAACTGCGGTATGTCGTCGAGAGTCGCCTCCCGTACCAGCAGCGTTTCTATTTCAGGCGTTTTTAGTTTACGCAAACCTTCCTGTGGAAAAGTTCGCCCGCCACCCAAAGCCAGCGCCATCTCGTATCCGAAGAGGCGATAGTAGTAAGGGATTCCTGTAATGACCTCTGCCAGATGACCCCGTTCCGCGCTCCATTGGTGCACGATCTCCATTTGCAGCCGCACAAGACCGCGATTGCGATACGCTTCGTCTGTTCCGACCAGCTCGGGCCTTCCTACTGCGAACGGAATCTCTTCGTAGCTCCACGTCTGCGGAATGAGCACGACGCTGGAAACGATCTTATGCCCGGCCGTCTGATCGACAACCACCGTGAAGTCAGATGCCCGTGTGGTGGGATGGTCGCCGCGCAGCAGATCTTTTGTCCATTCGCCGAGCCACAAATTAGGATCGCCAGGATTATCACTGTGGATCCGGATATTAAACGCTGCCAATTCCTCGGCGTCACTTGGGGTCGCGCGGCGCACGTACAAACTATCGTCTAGGTCAAGCGGCAACCTTACTGCTTCATTCAAACTGGTCTCCTGCTTCTTCATTGTGCACTTGACATCGCCTATCCTTTCGAACTCGTCGTAGAATAAACGCCAACTCAGTAAGATATTCATTGGAAAGCCATAGCGCCAGTTGACATAGATTTAGCGCTTATGCAAAATCAATCTTTGAGTTGTAGGATGAATCCAATAAGACGAGATTAGATGTGTTACCGGACACGATTTGAGTATTGGTTCAAAGGACAAAGTCACATGATTACCCCACTCCTTCTACTAACACTGCTACCCGCCTGGTTGGTTGGGATGGTCTTGATAAAACTGTTACACACGCGACTAGAGGAACTCGAGCAAAGGCAGGCCCCGGCGACTTTGCCGGTCCGGCAAGATCGATAACGTCGGAGCGCGTTCCAGAGAAATAGAATAGAGGGAGTGATAGGTCAGGGAAGATGTTTTATTTCAATCCGCTTTTCTATGTCTTCGCCTTACCCGGGTTGTTGCTCGGGCTTTGGGCGCAGTCGCGCGTTAAGAGCGCATTCAATAAGTATTCGAAGGTGCGGACCGAGCGTGGCTTAACGGGCGCGCAGATTGCTCGCGTGTTGCTGGATTCGCAGGGCTTGCACAATGTGCTGGTGGAGGAGTCGCAAGCGGGCACGCTCAGCGATCATTATGATCCCCGCAGTAAGACTCTACGACTAAGTCCCGAGGTCTATCGCACCCCAAGTGTCGCTGCCGCAGGCGTGGCAGCACATGAAATGGGACATGCGGTTCAAGACTCCAAAGGCTATGCCCCGTTGCAGTTGCGCAGCGCGCTTGTTCCCGCCGCGTCGTTTGGCAGCAGCCTCGCGCCATTAATCTTCTTTGCCGGGCTGATGCTTCAGATCTTTGGCATTCCGACGATTGGTAATAGTGTCGCCTGGATCGGAATTATCTTATTCGGCGCGGCGGTCGTGTTTACCCTGATCACGCTGCCCGTCGAGTTCGACGCCAGTAAGCGCGCGAAACAGCTTTTGAAATCACAGAGTGTGCTTATCGGAAACGAGGCGAAAGGGGTTGATAAAGTGCTTGACGCTGCTGCCCTGACTTATGTGGCAGCCGCTGTGGCGGCGGTCGGACAACTGCTTTATTATGTTTTTATTCTTATGGGATCTAGGCGACGATAATTTATAGCTTTATAGCTTAATTGAGCGCCAGTTTGTAGTAACCGCGGCTGTTGCCACAGCTTGGCGGTTGAACGACTGCAGTCGTTACTACCAGCCGGCGCTTTTTATTTTGCATGCAATGCCCGTTCCGCCAGCGCCAAGGCTCCCAATACCCCGGCCTGGTCGCCGAGTGCGGGCGGGACGATAAAACGGTCAACGTTGTCCAGGAGCGCCGGCGCCTGCACGTAGCCGTTGAGCAGTTCCAGCATTCGTTTCCGGATTAACGGAAAAAGCTGCCGTTGCCGCATCACACCCCCACCCAACACAATGCGTTGTGGCGAGAGTGTCAACGTCATATTCATGAGCGCCAGCGCAAGGTAATGGGCCTGCAGTTGCCACGCCGGATGGTCAGGCTCCAGATTTTCGGCTGCCTCCTGCCAGCGCCCGGCAATCGCAGGGCCAGACGCCATCCCTTCCAGGCAATCGCCGTGATAGGGGCAGAGTCCGGCATAGGGATCCGCCTCCCGATCGTGTGGAATGCGAATGTGCCCCATTTCAGGATGCACCAGCCCATGCATCAACTCTCCGTTGATCAACCCTCCGCCTCCAATGCCCGTGCCAATCGTCAGATAGATAAAGTTTTCCAATCCCTGCGCCGCGCCCCAGCGCCATTCGCCAAGGGCGGCGCCGTTGACGTCTGTATCAAATCCTACCGGTACGCGCAGTGCGTTCTGCACGACGCCGGCAAAATCCGTGTTTTGCCAGCCTTGCTTTGGCGTTGAGGTGATGAACCCAAAAGTTTCCGACCGTGGGTCTGGATCTAGAGGCCCGAAAGCCGCGATTCCAACAGCGTCGAGCGTGGTCCCGCGTGCCTGCTCCTTGAAGAATTCGATTGCGCGGTTGATGGTTTCCTGTGGTCCGGTCGTTTCAAAACGAACTTCGGCGCGCAAATCGCCTGGGCCGCTTCCGACGGCGCAGACGAACTTCGTGCCGCCGGCCTCGATGCCGCCTAACAACTGTTTCACGCCTCGATGTGCAGCCAGTGGCAGCCGAAAGGCCGGAGCCGGTAAACCGCAGGCCAGTTGGAAATTTCGCGGGACGCGTCCTCTTGCAGTAAATCGACGACTCTCCCACCGCTCAACTCACGCAGATCGAGGCTGATGGAGGTTGGCTCGTTGCCAAGGTTGAAGAGGCATAATGTTCGGCTGTCGTCCAGAATACGCCAATACGCCAGAACCGATTCGCTTTCGGTCGTATACCATTCCCTGCTGCCTCTTTGTAGTTCCGCGCACTGGCTACGAGCCCTCAACAGGAATCGCGTAGCCCATAGGTACGAATCGGGATTATCTTCCTGCCGGGCAACGTTAACCGTTTCGTAGCCATATTGCTCGCCGTCAATAACTGGCGCGTATGTCTCGCCGGCCCTAGAGAAGCCGGCGTTCTTTTCCGCAGACCACTGCATGGGCGTGCGCACACCGTGGCGGTCATCCAACCAGATGTTGTCTCCCATCCCAATCTCATCACCGTAGTAGATAATTGGCGTTCCCGGCAGTGACAGTAAGAGCGCGTGCAATAGCAGCCATTTGCGCCTGTCGTTGCCAATCAGCGGTGTCAGACGGCGGCGAATGCCCAGATTGAGGCGCATGCGTGGATCCGGGGCGTACTGCTCCCACATCCACTGACGCTCTTCAGGAGTGACCATCTCTAGCGTCAATTCGTCGTGGTTGCGCAGGAAGGTCAACCACTGCGCTCCTTCGGGCGGTACAGGCGTGCGATTGAGAATGTCGACGATGGGACGCTTGTTATGCTGTTCTAATGCCATGTATAGTCGCGGCATGATTGGAAAATGAAAGCACATGTGAAATTCGTCGCCTTCGCCAAAGTAAGGGAGGACGTCTTCGGGCCACTGGTTAGCCTCGGCAATCAGGACGCGCCCCGGATATTCGTCATTCATCATTTCGCGCACCTTCTTCAAAAATAGGTGCGTCTCGGGCAGATTCTCACAATTCGTCCCTTCTCGCTCATATAAATAGGGCACAGCGTCGGCGCGGAACCCGTCCACCCCCATATCCAGCCAGAAGCGGATGATGTTGAACATCTCCTCGTGAACGGCCGGATTATCATAATTCAAATCCGGCTGGCTGCTGTAAAATCGGTGCCAGTAATACTTGCCCGCTTGCTCGTCATAGCTCCAGTTTGACTCCTCAGTGTCGAGAAAAATGATTCGTGCGCCGGCATACTCATTTCCGGTTTCACTCCAGACGTAATAATCGTGATATGGCGACTGTGGATCCCGCCGCGCCTCCTGAAACCAGTGAATCTGGTCAGATGTATGGTTCATGACCAGATCAATAACCACACGCAGTTCCCGATCGTGCGCGGCCTCGAGAAACGCTTTGAAATCTTCCAGCGTGCCGTAATCGGAGTGGATGCTGTAGTAATCGGCAACGTCGTAACCATCGTCCTTCAGCGGCGACGGGTACATGGGTAAAATCCAGATGCAATCGACGCCCAGGGACTTAACGTAGTCAAGCCTTTGAATAGCGCCGCGAAAATCACCGTGCCCATCGCCGTTGCTATCCTGGTAGGCACGGAGGTAAAGCTCGTAAAAGACTGCTTCTTCATACCAGCGATCAGTCATTATGCAATCCTACTTGCCGATTTATTCTCATTGGGCTGCGTATTATGGCGCCTGTATTCCCCACAGGCGTACGATGCCGTCTGAAGCGGCCGTAGCCAGCACGCTGCCGTCAGGTGAAAAAGCTATGCTCAGGACGCTTCCGGGATGCTCAGGCAAACTGGCCAAACCAACCGTCTCGCGCACTCCCCACAGACGCACGCTACCGTCGGCCGAAGACGACGCGAGCAGTTCACCGTCCGGCGAAAAAGCGACGCCATATACCGTGCCCTCATGCCCGTCGAACTGCTCCGACGTAAGCGCGTCGTCCAGGCGCCACAGTCGAACGGTCTGGTCTACCGACGCGCTTGCCAGTGTCGCGCCGTTCGGGGAGAATGCGGCGTCGTATACCCAGCTACCGTGAACGGCAAGGATCGAAGACTGTGGAACGGGGCTGTCGACCGTCCACAAGCGAACGGTGCCGTCGCGGGACGCCGACGCCAGCATGTGCCCTTGTGGCCCAAAACTGACGCCCATGACGCCACCCGGATGACCTTCAAGCGCAATGTGTGGGGCTGCTTCGTCGGCAATATCCCATACCCAGAGCGTACCGTCACCCGAGCCAGAGGCCAACAAATCGCCGTCCGCTGAAAAATCAATACTGTTAATAGGCCCCTCCTGTCCCTGGAGAACCTGCCGCAGCGCACCCGTTTGCACCTGCCAGACGTATATATTGCGATGAAACGAGCCGGCAGCTAGCTGTTGTCCGTCTGGGGAAAAGGCAACGGTACGCAAGGGATCGCCCTCCGCGGCATAGACGCGCACGAGGCGCTCATCACCAGATTCTCCACGAACCCGCCAAAGCCTCACCGTACCGTCAAAAGAGCTGGATGCGAGATGCTTGCCATCTGGCGAAAATGCTAGATCCCGTGCTGCCTCGCGATGTCCTTCCAGCGATTGCAACAGTACGGTAGTGCCGACATTCGACGCCGTAAAGGAAATGACGGATTTCGTTGCGGACGCATCCGGCTGCCTCATTCGTTGCGCGATGGTGCCCAGGATCAGCGCGGCAGACAGCGCCATCAAGCCAGCACCGGCGAGAACTGCCAGCAAGATTCGTCTAGCCCCAAGCGACTCAAACAATTTAAACATTGTGAGACAGAATACAGTATTTCTTGAAAGTCAACGTATCGTTGGTTTAAATCGACATGCAATAGGTCGAAGTAATCCTCTTCCAAGAAAACCCGGTGACAGATTACTATCTGGTGGAGATAATAGGGGCCGAGCCGCCTAACGACGGTTGGGTACCCGGCCCATTTCTGTAGTTCGATCCTGTTTCACCGTTTCCCGCAGAAGGTTAAATATCTGAAACAATTGGGTAGGCGACTTATACGATGCTAGCCCTTGACCGCGCCTGCCGTCAGCCCGGCGACGATCTTTTGCTGGAAGATGAGCACCAGAAACAGAAGCGGAATCGTCACGACTATGGCCGCTGCCATGATCTCTCCAAATGGTTCCTGGAATGAGACCTCGCCGGTGAAAAGGGCTATCGCTACGGGAACAGTCCGTGCATCGGGTTCGATGGTCGTAAACGTGAGCGCAAAGAGATACTCATTCCAGGCGTTGATGAAAGCCAGGAGACCGGTAGTTACCAGCGCGGGCAGCGTGAGCGGAAGCAGGATCATATAGAAGGTCTGGAAGGGGGTAGCGCCGTCAACCTGCGCTGACTGCATGAGCTCGTTCGGCAAGCCTTCAAAGAATGAGGTCATGACCCAGGTCGTAAAGGGCAGCGTAAACAGCATGTACGACAGAATCATACTGGGGATTGCCGGAATACTCAGCGTTCTGATCACCGCGTAGAGACCGGTCAGCACTGCTACCTGCGGAAACATCGTCATGGATAATATGAGGTAGAGCGAAGGCTGCTTACCTCTGAATCGCAATTTACCCAGCGCAAAAGCGGCAAACGCGCCGACCATTAGAGAGATGGCAGTCGTACTCACAGCGACGATTGCGCTGTTTTTGAGCCCCGTAAGAAAACGGTCGTTACGAAAGACCGCGCCATAATTCTGGAGTGTGGGCGCGACATCGCCGGTTCCGGGCGAGCGTGGAACATAGGTGCCGGGGGTCATTTGTAGCTGCGACTCGGTCTTTAGGGACGAATTTATCGCCCAGTAAAACGGAAAGAGCAGGTAAACAGCAATCAAAACGATTGCGAGCCAGAAGAGGATTCGTCCAATCCATGCACTCGGTGTCTTAGTCATTGCGTACCCCCAGCATTCTTATGTACAGGATGGCGAAGACGAAGATGATTACGAAAATGACCACGCTGGCAGCGGAAGAGTAACCCATCAGCTGCCCATCGATCAGCCGATAGTAGGCGAAGCTGGCCATGGAATAGCGCTTTTGCTGTAGCACGATCTGGAACAGGTCAAACACGCGGATGGCATCAAGGGTTCGGAAGACCAGCGCAACGGCGAGCGTCGGCCTCAAAAGTGGGAGCGTTACCGACCAGAACTGGCGGAGTTTGCCGGCGCCATCTACGTCTGCGGCCTCGTACAAATCGCTGGGAATGAGCTGCAGACCCGCCAGGAGCAAAAGGGCCATGAATGGCGTTGTCTTCCATACGTCAATGGCGATCATTGCCGGTAATTGCCAGGCCTGATCGACCAGAAACGGAATTTGTCCGTTGCTCAGACCCAGATCCTGAAACAGAATGTTAAAGAAGCCGGCGCGTGTGTCCTTAAACATCCATTCCCACATCCGCGAAGATACTGCAGTGGGAATGGCCCATGGAACCAACATCACCACTCGCATCATTCCGCGCCCCTTAAACTTGGAGTTTACTACCAGCGCGATACCCAAGCCCAACACCGTCTCGAGCGCCACGGTAATTACCGTAAAGGCCACGGTATCGTAAATGGCACGAACGAATTCTGGATCAGTGGCTCCTATGACGTAACGGTTGCCAAGCAGTCCAAACTGTGCCAGCTCGCGATAACGCCGTGGCTCTCTGGGTAGTACACTGACGGCCGGTGGATAGTCGATTTCGCCAGTGTCCGGATCGACGACGACCTGGCCTGTGTCATCTACTTCCGGCTGCAATTCTACGATTTTCAGACTGAGCAGGTTGCTATAATTCGCAAGTCCAATGAAGTGCGATTCTTGCCCACTGGCAAAGCGGCGATCGCTAAGGCTATTATAAAAGACAGAACCCAGTGGGTAAAAGGCGATGACGAAAAGGATGATAAGCGTTGGAATAAGCAAGACGTAGGCCAGGCGTTCTTCACGCTTGGCCAGATCACTAATCCCACGCCTTTTGGGGCTCGCGGGCTCCTGCTCATGATTAATTGGCACGGATTCAGCACTCATATTCGTGACCTCCCACACGGATACAGACGGACTGGATTACCGGGGCGACGCCAGCCTCCTGCGCCGCCCCGGCCCGCAGATCGGCGGTAAAGAGCCGATCTAACATCTTACACTTTACTGATTACGGCGCGCCGGTTTCGAAGCCAAGCAGATCCTCTAGATCCAGCTCAAGCCCGGCAAACGCAGCTTCCGCATCCATATCACCAATCAATACGGAATGCACGGCGTTGAAGAATAGCGTCGACGTCTCATTGTACTGCGGCGCGGTTACCGTCGAGGGACGGGCTACGGCGTTCGTGAACACATCGAAGAGACTTCCGAAGAAAGGTGCGGCTGCCAACACTTCCTCGTCCTGGTACAGCGATTCAATCGTCGGATTAAAGCTGCCCTCGATGGCGCGGATCTTCTGTTCCTCCGCCGAGGCCATGAATAGCGCCAGATCGGCAGCCTGTTCAGGATGTTCGCTGTAGCGTGACACGGCCAACTGCCAGCCACCCAAGGTTGCCGCCGGGCTGCCGCCCTCGCCTGCGGGAAGCGGGGAAACGTCGAACATGTCGACTATGGCGCTGTCTTCGGCCTGGCCCAGAGAGTAGGCGTAGGGCCAGTTGCGCATGAAGGCGGCGTTGCCCGCCTGCCACACGGCGCGAGCATCTTCCTCACCGTATCCGGTCACGCCGGGAGGAGAGATGGTATCTACCCAGCCGGCTGCCTGGTCTACGATCTCGATCGCGGCTTCATTGTTGATCGTGATTACACCATCGGGACTCACGATCGTGCCGCCGCCGTTGGAACTTACCCATTCCAGGGCATCACAGGTCAGCCCTTCATAGGCGTTGCCTTGCCACACGAAACCCCAGAAATCCTGATTGCCCTCTTCCCGCTCGCCTTCCTGAATCGTCGCGGCCATTTCTTCAAGCTCTGTCCACGTCGCCGGTGGGGCATCGAAGCCATACTTCTCCAGCAAGTCGGTGCGGTAGTAGAGTAGCCCGGCATCGGTGAACCATGGGATACCCACGAGCGCACCGTCTACCGTGTTGTTTTCGATGATCGCGTCGAAATGGTCTCCGGCGACTTCGGCAGCGCCGTACTCATTCAGGTCCACGAAATGCTCGGCAAGGTCGCCAGGCCAGATAACGTCGATCTGGAAGACGTCACCTTCAGGCGACTGCGCTTCGAAAAGCTGCAGGTAGACGCCAAGGCGATCCTGCACGAAGTCTGGTGTGTCCACTACCTCAACCGTTACGTTCGGATTCGCTTCCATGTAACGCTCGGCAGCGGCCTGGGTCAACGCCAGCTCCTGGCCGACGTTCCCGGCGAGCACGCGCAGGGTGATCTCTTCGCCCTCACCGGCCGGCTCTTCTTCGCCCGCGGGCTCTTCCTCGGCCGGTGGTTCCTCCTCCTCCATCATTTCTTCTGTTGGTTCTTCCTCGACAACCGGCTCTTCATCCACCGGTTCTTCGCCAACGGGCGCTTCGGTCGGCTCCGCATCGCCGCCACAGGCAGCGAACAGCAAGGCAAGAATGACCAGAAGCCCCAACAAAGTCAGTTTCTTACGATTCAACATGTTTCTCCTCCAAATTCAGAATGTTGGTCAAATAATTCTAGACCGGATGTTTCGCGTGCTGGCTACTTCATATTCCCGATGGCATCACCTCCTTTAATCCCGTTCCAAATAGTCATCTTGATTTCCAAAAAATGCGTGGCGCCGACCGCGCCGACGGCGGCGCGGTCGTGTCGCGTCTCACCAGCTCTGTCGGTAGAAGAATCTGTGCCGGTGCACCGGGCATAGATTCCATTTCCTCCAGGAGAAGTTTTACGCCCTCGACGCCAGATTCAAAGAGTGACTGGCGTATCGTCGTCAACCGCAGATATTCGGCGATCTCGATGTCGTCATAGCCGATTACGGACAGGTCTTTCGGCACGTCAAGACCCACCTGCTGCGCCGCTTCTAGCACACCGATCGCCAATGTGTCGCTCGTGGCAAAGATCGCCGTCGGCCGGTCGTCCACGCCCAAAAGTCGCTTGGCCATTTCATAAGCTGATGAGCGGCTGTGCACGCCATGTGCGCTAAATTCAGGTCGTAAGGCAATATTTGCAGCCTCGAGTTCCTGGCAATAGCCTGTAAACCGGTCACGATTTGCCGTGAAGTAGAAGGAACTGTCTTCGTAGTCGCTGAGAAAACCAATCTTGCGATGTCCTAACGAAATAAGGTGGCGCGTGGCCTGCCGGCCGCCTTCAACGTCGTCTACGATAACCTGACTGAATTGAGGATGTGATACGTCGACAAACACCACCGACGTACCAGCCTGTTTCAGACGGTCCACGTCATTGTCCCGCGGAAGCAGGGAAATAATGATAACTCCATCTACGCGTTCGCGCCGCAATACGCTGTGAAAATAGGCATCGCGCCGGCTGCTGGTCTCCACGTTAAACACGATCAAATCATATTCACTCTCGGCAATGACGTGCTCGATGCCGCGTAATCGCTCGACGACCGATGGACGGGTGAAGAAGGGAGCAATAACGGCGATGGTTAATGTTTTTCCCAGAGAAAGGCGTCGCGCGATTGGATTGGGTGTGTAATCGAGGGCTTCAATGGCGGACAACACCTTGCTGCGGGTCGTCACGCTGACGTCGGGGCTATCGTTCAACACCCGCGACACGGTGCCAACGCCAACGCCGGCGTATCTGGCAACGTCGCGGATAGTTGTCGCTGACATGTTCCCCTCGATCGCTGAATAATAATGAGTAGGATTGCGTTGAGTGAGCGAAGACAGAAAGGTCGGGATAAATCATACGACTGGAACCGGTTCCAACCTGCTTAAATCATACTATAGGTGCTTGGCAGTGTCAAGCAGGTGCAGATGACCCGCACTTCCGAAAGCGCCGGTAACCTACCTTAGATCCACGTTGGTTCCTCATAAGTCCCAAAAACGTCGCGCAAGACGTCGGTTATCTCGCTGAGCGTCGCGTAGGCGCGTACGGCGTCGAGAAGATAAGGCATCAAGTTTTCGATCCCTTGCGCTGCCTGTCGCAGCGCCGAAAGCGTCTGGTCGACGGCCTGATTGTCGCGCTCCATTCGCAGCCGCTCCAGGCGAGCCAGCTGGCGTTCGTAGCCCTGTGGATCCATAGCCAGAATAGGGATCTTTAGATCTTCGCTTTCGTCCGCGTACTCATTGACGCCGACGATGACCCGTTCGTCGTTGTCCACCTGGCGCTGGTACAGGTACGCCGCGCCGGCTATTTCCCGTTGGAAGAAGCCGTTCTCAATCGCAGGAAGCACGCCGCCCATCGCCTGGACCTGGTCCCAATAATCATAAACCTGCTGCTCCATTTTGTTCGTCAGGTGTTCCAGGTAGAAGGAACCGGCCAGGGGATCGACCGTATTTGCCACACCGCTCTCTTCGGCGATGATCTGTTGTGTGCGCATGGCAATTGTTACGGCCTCCTCGCTGGGCAGGGCCAGGGCCTCGTCCATGCTGTTGGTGTGCAGGCTCTGGCTACCGCCCAGCACTGCCGCCAGCGCCTGGATTGCCACACGGACAATGTTATTTTCAGGCTGTTGCGCGGTAAGAGAGACGCCTGCCGTCTGCGTATGAAATCGGCATAGCCAGGAACGGGGATTCCTGGCACCAAACGTCTCACGCATTTCGCGCGCCCAGATGCGCCGTGCAGCTCGGAACTTGGCAATTTCCTCGAAGAAGTCGTTGTGGCAATTAAAGAACAGGCTCAGCCGGGGCGCAAAATCGTCGATATCCATGCCCCTATCCAGGCACCAGCGCACGTATTCCAGGCCATCGCCCAGCGTGAAGGCCAACTCCTGCACGGCGGTGGAACCCGCCTCCCGTATGTGGTAGCCGCTGATTGAAATCGTGTTCCACTGGGGTAGATGTTTGGTGCCAAACTCTACGGTATCTACGACGAGGCGCATAGAAGGTTCCGGCGGAAAAATGTACTCCTTTTGGGCGATGTATTCCTTCAGGATGTCATTCTGCAGCGTGCCGCGCAGATGCGACATCGGCACGCCCTGCTTTTCGGCGGTCGCAATGTACATCGCCCATATTGTAGCTGCCGGACTATTAATGGTCATGCTTGTGCTCACGTCGCCCAGCGGAATGCCATCAAAGAGCACTTCCATATCTTTCAGGCTGCTAATTGCCACGCCACAGGTGCCAAACTCTCCCAAAGCTTCTGGCGCATCGGTGTCATAGCCCATCAGCGTGGCGAGATCAAAGGCCACAGAGAGGCCCATATTGCCCTGTTCCAACAGGTACTTATAGCGGCGGTTGGTCTCTTCAGCCGTGCCGAAGCCGGCAAACATGCGCATCGTCCACTGCTTGCCGCGGTACATCGTTGCGTGAACGCCCCTGGTGTAGGGATACTGGCCCGGGAAGCCAAGATCCTCGTTATAATCCAGGTCGGCTACGTCCAGCGGCGTGTACAGGCGCTTCACCGGCTCGCTGGAGGTCGTCGTGAATTCGTCGCGACGTTCGGGGAAGCGGGCCAGCATGCGCTGTAAGGTCGTTTCTTCCCACTTTTCCTCTTCGCTGGCAATGTCGGCTAATTTCTTTTTGTCGTACATGCCACTGCGCTCCTTGGTTTGCGCGATACGTGTGGGTGGAATGATAATCGGGGATTATTATACTCGCGGAAAAAACGTTGTGCGAACGGCTAACCAGGAATCAATCCTTTGATCGAACCACCGGACCGGGTCGAGCTACCGCCCCCCACTCCTCCCCTTACCACCAGTCTGAATACAGAAAACGGCGTCGTACAGGCGGCGGCCGTTCTCGCCGCCGGCAACGTCGCCAGCCGTATCTTAGGCATGGTGCGCGAGATGGTCAAAGCAAACCTGTTCGGCGCGTCCGGCCTGCTTAGCGCGTTCGAAATCGCCGCCTATGTGCCCACGACGCTTTTCGACCTGATTATCGGCGGGATGGTGAACTCTTCGTTGGTGCCCGTCTTCAGCGAGTACGCCGCGCAGGACCGGCGCGCCGAGCTTTGGGCGGCCGTCAGCACGTTCCTAAGCGTCGCAACTGTTGCGCTACTGGTCCTGGTCGTTGCCGTCGAGCTTTTCGCGCCACAAGTTGCCTGGGCGCTGGGCGCTTACAATCTGGAAGATCCCGATCTGACCCGCGTCAGTATCAGGCTAACACGACTCGCGGCGCCGGCCGTCCTCTTTCTCAGCCTATCCAGCATCCTGACCGGTGCGCTGTATGCGCTCAAACGATTCACATTACCGGCCTTCACGGCGGCCGTTTTCAACGGTACGATCGTCGTCGTTGCCATTCTGCGACCACAGGAGATCGACAGTCTGATTTACGGCCTGCTGCTGGGTTCCATGCTGCAGATTGCGTTGCAACTACCGGCACTGCGCGGAGCACGGCTGCGCTGGAATCTAAACTGGCGTGATCCTGTCATCAGGCGTATCTTGCGCCTTTATGCGCCGATTGTAGCCGGGCTGATTGTGAACCAGGCGGGCATTTTCATCGGGATCAACCTGGCTACTCGCGCCGACCGCGCCAGCTTGACGGCGCTGGGCCTGGACTTTGCCGCCCGCACAGGTGACGCCAGCCTTACGTATATGCGTTACGCCACCACCCTCTACCAGTTTCCTCTAGGCCTGGTGGTCACGGCCCTGTCCATCGCAATTTTGCCCACGCTCTCAGAGCAGGCGATGGGCACGCTTGGAACGTTCAAGAATACGCTGGGCCAGGGCATCCGCCTGGTGCTGGCTCTGATATTGCCGGCAACGATAGGGCTATTTGCCCTCGCGGCACCCATCGTTGCCCTGCTTTTCGAACACGGACTTTTCAGCACACAGGACACGGAAATCACCGCGTGGGTCTTACGGATTTTCCTGTTTGGACTGCCCTTTGCGGCTATCGACCAGATGCTCATCTTTGCTTCCTACGCCCGTAAAGACACTTTACGACCCGCACTCGCGGGCGTCGCCAGCATCGTCGTATATGTCCTGATAGCCGTCGTTCTCCTCCCACCCCTGGGGCTCTTTAGTCTGATGGTTGCCGATGCTGTAAAACATGTGGTTCACACAGCTCTGATGCTGGCAGTATTACAGGACCAAATCGGCGGCCTTGGCGGTCAAGGGTTACCCGCTGCGGCGCTCAAATCCCTACTTGGCGCTCTCGCCACGGGGCTGGCCGGGGCCGGCGCTGCGGATGTCGCCTCTTCCTTTTTGCCATCAACGGGAATCTTTACGCGCCTCGCCGTCGTTGGCGCCGGTGGTCTTGCAGGTGTGATCATGTTTATAGCGGCTGTACAACTGTTAAACATTCGAGAAGCGCAATCGCTGCGCCGGCTCTTCCGCCGACCCAGACAATAGCCCGAGTCTTTGAATTCAAATTATTATCGGGTACAATCAAAATGAATCTTGTGTCATTCCCATCACATTCAGAGGAGTGGTCTCGTGGCAAGCAACCTATACAGATTATCCGTGCGCAGGGGTCCTGAAGAAGGGAAAACGTTTCCTCTAACGTCCACCAGTACGACTGTCGGCCGTGACCCAATGGCGGAGATAGTTCTCTCGGATCCGGAGGTTTCGCGGCAGCATGCGCGGTTTACGCGCACCGAGGAAGGATACCAACTCCAGGATTTGGGCAGCACCAATGGGACGTTCATAGACGGCAGGCGCCTCACGGGCGAGGCCGTCGGGTTGAAGCCTGGCGCTGTCATTACCATGGGCAGCAATGTCACACTTGTTTACGAGGCGACTTCTGATCCCATGGCAACCGTTATTTCGGCTGACCCCGGTTTCGACTTCGGCGAACTGGACGAGGCAGAAGCTGATATTGCTCAGGACGACATGGCCCGAGAGCCCGATGTGATCGAGATGCCTCCGCCCGCGCCTGTAGTGAGTGAGGAACCGCATGCGGGCTTCGACGAACCGGCCGGCTTCGACCAGCCGTATGCCGATTTTGAAGAGGAGATAGAGGAAGAAGCAATGATGCCTGGCAGTGAGGCCACAAATGTAGAGTTCCCGCCCTTGCATGCGGCCGAAGATGAGTCTGACGAGGAGCCTTTTTCGTTTGAAGATATTGATTACGGCGCGCCTGCAGCGCCTCGTGCTGGCGCCGCGCCCGACGATCGCACGATACTGGACATGGAAGCTTCCGATTTTTCTTCGTATTCCAGTCCGGCGGCCGGCCAACCTCGAGAAGAAGAATCCCTGCCGTCCTTCTCTACCGCGTCTGACCTACCAGACTTTGACGACGAGGAGTATGTAGCGCCCGCCCAAAAGGCGCCGGGTAGAATGCCCCCGCCACCCCCTCCACCGCCCGTTAAGGAAGCCAATCCAAACCGTAATCGCAACATCATTATCGCCGTCGTTGTTCTGCTATTGCTTTGTTGCTGCTGCGCCTTAATTACCTACTTTTATCTCGGAGATGTCATCCTGCAATTCATGGAAGAATCTCAGATCTGACACGAATTTCTGATTTTCCCGGAAACCCCAGGATCCGCCGGCAAGCCGGTTTCCGGGAAAATCAGCCCCGCTACTCCGTTTCACCGGCCTTTTTCTCGATTATCTCATGCTCGGCGTCTATAACGATCGCATTTTCGAGTGCCGCATCATCCCCTGACTCTCCGCCGGCCTCTTTTCCTCGATGTGCCTCTTCACTCAACCGCAGTTGGTGTCGCGCGACGATCTCTGGCGGAGCCATCTCTACGAACACCTTCGCGCCGACCAGCAGCGCCGTGAGGTCGTCGAGCTGGCCCAGAATCGGGTAGATATCGGGCGCAAAGTCTAGCGGGAAGACGACGTAGAGAATCGCCGCAAGCGGCAGGAGTTTGAGGTAAGAGGGGACCTCCGGGTCGCGGATCAGGGCCAGCACCAGTCGAACCTGCAGCCAGATTTCCTTCCAAAACCCGGGATCACGCGCCCGCTCCGTAAGCACCCCGGACTCAGGCTTTTCCGCATCTTTTGCTTTCTCGGCCATGGACCCTCCTGTCAGATTTTAGAAGCGTACGTCGCTCGTAATTGTACTAGAAAAGTGGGCTGACGACCTACCTCAATTGCCGCTAACTTCCTGAGTGCTACAATTCTTCTATGGATCTGTTTTTCTTTGTCAAGCTATTGATCGTGATATTTTTCCTCGTCATGTTTCTACGCGGCTCCAAAGTCGTGTGGGGCATCGGCCTGCTCACGGTCTCGACCGCATTTGTTTTGGATACGATCTGGAGCACCTTTGGGCGCGAAGAAATTCTTGCCGACGTCGGGTTCTTCTTTTATGTGCTCACAGGCGGACTATTTGCGGGCGCTGCTATCTGGCTCTGGAGCCTGCTGCGTAAGCATATTTACGCCGGGGTTCCCGCTGAGGGCAACAGCGCCGCCACACCACGGCAGATTGAACTGACGATAGCCGGCGACTCTGCCCCCGCACAAGGCGACGGCGCATACGGCGCAGGTCAAGAGCTTTTCGAGCAAATCAGATTCAGCCTCGGGCCGGAGGACGTGCGCGATCTCATTTTCGACCTGCAGCTAAACGAGAATGATGTGCTTGCGCCACAACAAGAGATGACCCACACCGTGACACGCCTGGTCAACCTGGCCCAGCAGCAAGAAAAGATGGGCGCGCTGGCCCTGGCGGTGGAGCGCATCCTCACGCCCGTGTCGCCTGAAAGCCTGCCGCGCCGCGAAAAGCTCTCGACAGACTCGCCACCGACCGTCCTGCGCCATTACCTGCTGGCGCACTATTCCCTTGAAGCGTTGACCGCGTTGGCGAGCAGCCTGGACGTCGATTACGAGCATATGGATCATAGCAACAAGTCGGAGTTGGCCCGCAGCTTGCTGCTATATCTTCAGCGCCGCAATCAGCTTGGCCGGCTTATTCAGCGCCTGCAGGAGCCGGCGCTCGCCCATGAGCAAGAGTAATTCAGTGTCAGAACGTGTAACTAAGGCCAACGACGACTCCCTATCGACGTTTGCAAGCATTACCGGGGCCATTCTGGGGATTTCATATCCCGTACTGGCGATCTCGACAGGGGCGCGCGCCCTTTACCAGCTTCTGCTCAAAGAAGGCGTCACGAATTATCTGGGGCCGGCGCTCACCGGAGTTGCGGCGCTGCTCTATCTCATCGCTGCCATCGGCTTCGCTCGGCGCCGCAGGTGGGCCTGGAAACTGTCAGTGGCAGCGCTGACTTTGGAGACCATATTTACAATTGTCGTCGGAACGCTCAGCTTGGTCATCCCCGACGTTATCGGCAACACGGCCTGGCGGCACTTTGGCGCGGACTATGCCTTTTTCCCCCTGATCCAGCCATTGCTCGGGCTGGGCTGGCTCATGCATCCAGAGACGCGCCGCGCGTATGGAATAGGCGTCCGAACGGAGCGCGGACATCCTGCCCGCTAGCGACAAAGATGGTCCCGGTCCGTCGACAGACATGGCGCACCCTTAGGGCTAACCCGTAAATGACCGATGACGTCATGTCCCGCGATCGGAGGCGAGAGGCGCTTCAATGCCAGGTTGGGCGCCTGGAGGAACGCCTGGAGCGTCTAGGGGATACCAGTAACCGCCTGACCTGGGCGCGGCTGGTCGTTTTTTTAGCCGGTTTCCTCTTAAGCGGCGTTCTCTTTTTCATTCGCGGCCCGCTTCTCTGGCTGCCGGCGGTCGCCCTCTGGCTGGCGTTGTTTGCGCTGACCGTCGCCCTGCACCGGCGCATCGACACCGCAATCACGCGCCACGCGCTATGGCTTGAACTCAAGCGGCGGCACCTGGCGCGCATGGCGCTCGACTGGGCGCAGCTCCCCGCTGCTCGAGACCTACCTGCACCGCCCCCCAGCCACCCATTCGCCACTGACCTGGATCTCGCCGGGGCGTTCTCGCTCCACCACCTCTTAGACACCGCGGTTTCGGCCGGCGCCAGCCTGCGCCTGCGGGAACGGCTCCTTGACCTCGATCCGCGCCTGGAGGAGGTGCAGCGACGGCAGTCGTTAGTGCGCGCGCTGCAACCGCTGAGCCTGTTTCGCGACCGGTTGGGGCTGGAGGCGCAGCTCGCCATAGAAAAGCGCGATAAACCACGGGACGCCACGGAGCTGCTGGCTTGGATCGGCAGCGGGGCGGGCGCCGGGAAGATGCGTCCGCGGCTAATCGGCCTCAGCATCCTTGGGCTGGCTAACGCTTTGCTACTTGCGCTGGATCAGTTTGTCGCGATGCCGCCGCTGTGGGCCGGCGGGCTTGGCTTCTACTTCGTCGTCTATATGTTTCAGGGTCGCGCAGTCAGCCAGCTCTTCCAGGAAGCGCTCTCCGTGCAAGGCGCTCTGAAGCAGCTTGCGGGTGTCTTTTCTTTTCTAGAGCGTCCGCGATTTAAGCACGTGCAGCCATTAGAGGAACTGCGCGCTCCGTTCAAGAAACAGAACCGCCCACCGTCCACCATGATGCGCCGCCTTGGCCGCGTCGTCGCCGCCGCCGGGCTCAGTCGCAATCCGGTGATGTGGCTCGTGCTAAACTTCTTTTTCCCCTGGGATTTTTATTTTGCCTACCGCCTGCAAAACTTGCGCGCCGAGGTTGGCGAGCGCCTGCCGAGCTGGCTGGACGTGTGGTTCGAGCTGGAGGCGGCTTCGGCGCTGGCTAACCTGGCCTATTTGAACCCTACGTATACCTTTCCTATCGTGCGTGACCCGGCGTCGCAATCGGTCCCTTTCGCCGCGCGCCAGATGGGCCATCCGCTTATCCCGCATCGATCGAAGGTGCGCAATGACTTTACACTATCCGAAATTGGCCGCGTAATCATCGTCACC
The DNA here is from genome assembly GCA_025929715.1 of Anaerolineae bacterium. Lineage (GTDB taxonomy): Bacteria > Chloroflexota > Anaerolineae > Promineifilales > Promineifilaceae > JAAYYY01. The sequence goes on from JAICPS010000017.1 coordinate 19,189, forward strand.
GGGTCCAACATGGCGGGCAAGAGTTCCTTCCTGCGCACCATCGGCGTGAATCTCTGTCTCGCATATGCCGGCGGTCCTGTAGACGCCGCCGCGCTGGACACGCGCCTGTTCCGGCTGTTCACGGCTATTCGGGTCACAGACTCTGTCACGGACGGGATATCGTATTTTTATGCGGAAGTGAAACGCTTGAAAGCGCTGCTATTGGCCTTGCAAACTGATGACGCCCGCCCGCTTTTTTTTCTCATCGACGAGATTTTTCGCGGTACGAATAACCGCGAGCGGCTGCTTGGAAGCAGGGCTTACATCCGGGAGCTGGTGGGGCAGAATGGCGCGGGCCTCATCGCCACGCACGACCTGGAGCTGGTGCAGCTGGCCGATGAAATGGCGCAAGTATCCAACTATCACTTCCGGGACGCTGTACAGCAGGGCCGCATGGTCTTTGATTACTTGCTGCGACCCGGCCCCAGCCCCACCACCAATGCCTTGAAAGTGATGGCCCAAGAGGGATTGCCTGTGCCAGATGGACGGTCTGAGCGCGACCCGCAGCGTGGGCAGAAAGGCGTTCCTAGCAGCTTAGAGGACTAGCTGGAACACCAGGGTCCGCAAAAGCTCAAGTAGAAGCAGCGCAATCAGGGGACTGAAATCTAATCCGCCGGTCGTCGGCATAATGCGCCGTATAGGAGCGAGAATTGGCTCGGTGAGATCATAGACTGTGCGCCGGACGGGGTGATAAGGGTCCATGCGCGTGAAAGACATAATGACGCGCGCGAGGATGAGCAGCCAGAACGCCCAGTATAATAAGTTAACAAATGTAACGATGATTCCTGCCATAATTTAATCTCTTTCCATGCCTTGCTAAAAGTTCTCTCGTCTGTCAATCAATACGCAAATATGGGCTATGGCGTTGCGCGCGGGCCGAAGAGCGCGCGCCCGATCCTGATGTGCGTGGCACCCTGCTCAACTGCCAGCTCAAAATCGTCGGTCATGCCCATAGAAAGAACGGTCCACTTTGCCTCTGGCGCCATTTCTTCGAGCCAAACTGCCAGCGCGTGGGTGCGCCGGAAAACGCCCTGAACCACTTCGGTCTCGGCTTCCCAGGGCGCCATTGTCATCAGGCCGCAAACCTCAAGCCCGGGAAAGGCGCTTACCTTCTCGGCCGCCTGGCGTAGCGCCTGCCGCTGAGACTCGTCTTCCTCCCAGTGCGTCGCGTCGAAGCCGTGTTTGCTGTCCTCACCGGACACGTTGACCTCCAGCAGCACGGGAAGCGAGCGGCCGGTTTCCTGCAAGCGGTCGGAAAGGCGTCGCGCAATCTTTTGGCGGTCTAACGCGTGAAAAAAATCGGCGCTGTCCGCGGCAAGCGTAGTCTTACGGCTTTGCAGCGGACCGATCAGATGCCAGGTAATTCCACTGTCGGGGCCAAGCCGTTGCTCGACCTGGACGCGCTTTTCGGCCAGTTCTTCCGCCCGGTTCTCGCCGAAGTGCCGGATACCAATCTCGTGCGCGGCAATCACGACCTCGGCGGGCCACGTTTTGGTTACGGCGACAAGGGTAATTTCCCGGGGATCGCGCTGCACACGCTCGGCAGCCCACTTGATGCGCTTCTCAATGTCATCGAGTCTTTCCTGGAGTTCGGCAGTTACGTTGACCATGTCCCGAATTATAGCCTACGGGCTAAAAAATCCCTACTGTGCACGGCGCTTCATCCTACATATCTGATCTCGAAGACGATGCCCGTGGCCCAGTCCACGACGTATAAACTACCTGTTGCGCCAACAGTGACGTCTACCGGGGCGGCGAAGCCCGTGGCGAAGTCGGTCATGGTCTCGCCGCCGGGGCTAAATCTGATCACTTTCTGCGCGCCGGGGACGGAGCTCCAGAGAGTGAGGAAGATGTTGTCGTAATAGCCGGGAAAGGTATCGCCGGTGTCGCCGGCTTCGCTTAAGTAGGTCGTGATGCCGGTCGGTGCGCTGTGGGCCAGGAGATCGTGCAGCGGGGGCACGATTTCGAGGTCGGGCGGCGTGGGCGTGCACGTCTGGCAATCATAGTAGGGAAAGCCGTGCTCGGCGCCAGGAAGGATTTCGTTGAACTCTTCGGGAGGGCCATGGTCGGGCATGTTATCCGCGCCAAAGAGGCGCCCGGCGCTATCCCAGGTGATGTCAAATGTGTTGCGCAGGCCGCGAGCGTAAGGTTCTATGCTGCCTCCGTCGGGATGGAAGCGCAGGATCGTTGCCTCCAGCGGGTGCAGCGGCGCGCGCTCGCCGTGATCGCTCAGGGCGCCCAGAGGCACGTAGCCATAGCCGTCAGGCCCGAAGGCGATGCCGTTGGCCTGGTGCCAGCCGCCATAACAGCAGGGTAGGCCGTCGTAAAGCTTACGCGCTGTCGAGGCGCCGTTGGTTTCGCCGTTTTCTATGACCCAGATAATGGCCTCGTCGTCGCCCTCGCCACGGCTGGCGGCGAAGAGCCGGTCCGTTCCGGGCTGGAAGGCAATGGAGACCAGGTGGTAGAAGCCGTCGAGGTAGGGCGCGACACGTCCGCCGGCATCGACGGTCAAGATTTCGCCTTCTTGCCGTGCCACGTAAAGCAGACCGTCGGGGCCGAAGGTGAAGCTGGTCGGGTGGGGCTCGACCTGTGCTAGATAACGCGCTTCGAAGCCAGGCGGGACGTTAATGCGCGCTTCCCAGGCTTCCGCGTCGTCGAAGCAAGGGTAGTCACCGCACTCGTAATCGCCTGTGCCCGCGGGAGGTACGGCCGGGTTGAGGGCGGCGGACGTCGGGGTGAGGCCGGGAAAGGGGGTTAACGTTGCAAGCGATGACGTTGCAGTTGCCGCCGCTAAGGGTGGTGTTTCTGTGGGGAAGGTCAGAGTAACGGCGCTCGTCGTAACGCTGGCGATGGGATCGGTGGTCGTCGCGGAGGGCGGTTGCGCGGTAGCAGTGTTGGGCGCCATGGTTGTCGTCGGCTGCGGCGCCGGTGGCGTGGAGGATGGGGGAACGGGTCGCGCGCAAGCTGCCGTGGAGAGGGCGATTAACAGGAAAATAATCAGTTGACGTAATCGGCGCATATGAATTTTGAAGGTGGCCAAGATGGCCAAGATGGCCATCATATGAGTTTTTCCGCACATGAGCATCTAGCGACGAACGATTTACAAATCGGTTTACAGCTACTTCTCGAGGAGCAGGGTCACTGGGCCGTCGTTGTGGATCTCGACGGTCATATGTGCGCCGAAGACGCCGGTTTCTACCTGGAGGCCGTGCCGGCGGAGGTGGGCGGCGAACAGCTCGACCAGGGGTTCGGCCACGTCCGGTGCGGCGGCGGCGGTGAATGATGGGCGACGACCGCGGGCCGCGTCACCATAGAGCGTGAATTGGGAAACGAGGAGCACGGCGCCGCCCACGTCCGCCAGCGACAGGTTCATCTTGCCACCCTTGTCTTCAAGGGCCTTGTCTTCAAAGAGACGCAGGCCGGCGATCTTGTTTGCCAGCCACGCGGCTTCGGCCTCAGTATCGCCGTGGGTGACGCCCAAGAACACCACAAAGCCCTGCCCGATGGCGCCGGTTAACTCGTCGTTCACGGCGACGCGGGCATGACTGACCCTTTGCACGAGCGCTCGCATGGGGATGGCCCGGCCGGGCTTAGAGGATGCCCAGCTTGCTGTGGTCGCCGAGGGTCAATTTGAGCGCCCTCGGTTTGATCGGCGAGCGGGAAATATTCACGTCGCGCCCGATCAGGCTGTCCTGGATGCGGGCGCCTACGTTTTCGATGCGGCTATGCTCCAAGACCATGGAGTGCTCTATCTCGCTGTTCTCGACGACGACGTCGTGATAGATGCTGGTGAACGGTCCGACGTAGCTGTTAATTATGCGGCTGTTCTCGCCGATTATCGAGGGCCCGCGCACGACGCTATTGATGATCTCGGCCCCGCGCTGGATGGTCACACGGCGGCCGACCTGGCTGTCGCGGTCTATGTATCCTTCGACCTTATAGTCCAGCTCCTCTAGCACCAGGTCATTGGCCTCGAGCATATCGCCCGGCTGCCCGGTGTCGATCCACCAGCCGCGATGCACATAAGGGTGCACGGCGCGGCCGTTCGTGACCAGCCACTGAATGGCGTCGGTGATTTCCAGCTCGCCGCGCTGGCTGGGTGCGATCTTATCCACTGCTTCATGAATGTGGTGGTCGAACATGTAGATGCCCACCAGCGCCAGGTCGCTGGGCGGCTCCTTGGGTTTCTCGACCAGCCGCCGGATATGTCCCTCTTCGTCTAACTCCGCCACGCCGTAGTTTTCAGGATGAGCGATGCGGGTGAGCACGATCTGGCTGTTCCACGCGCTGCCGGCGAACTCAGAGATGAGCGGGCTGATGCCGCCCTGGATCACGTTGTCGCCCAGGAACATGACGAAGCGATCGTCGCCCAGAAAATCGCGCGAAATCTTGACACAATGCGCCAGGCCCAGCGGATGTTCCTGGCGGATATACGTGATGTTCACGTCCCAACGCCCGCCACGACCTACTGCTTCCTGCACTTCGTCGGCCGTATCGCCGACCACGATGCCGATATCTTCGATGCCCGCGTCGCGAATTGATTCGATGACGCGGAACAGGATCGGCTTGTTAGCCACGGGAATTAATTGCTTGGCGCTGGTGTAGGTCAGCGGATAAAGGCGCGTGCCTTTGCCGCCGCTCAAGATGAGGCCTTTCATGTACTCTCCTCTAAACTGTTCGACGCGTATACGCTCGTGGGATTTTAAGGGAATGAGAGCAAAAGACAAGGATCAGCGCAGAGAACGCGGAGAGCGCGACCGCTCGCGAACACGGAAGCAGCAAGTATCGTCGCGAGAGTGAGCCGGACCACCGTAGAGCGTTCACCTGATTACCTCGTACACTTGTACGAGAATGTCACGCAGCTCGTACGTCTTGATCAGTTCCAAGTGCGGCAGCAGCCAGGGCATATCGCTGGCTATGCGATTGGAGAGCGAACCTTCG
>JAICPS010000265.1 GCA_025929715.1 Anaerolineae bacterium
GCGAATACCAGAAGCACGAGGTGCGCGAAATCGCGGCGCAGTTAGATTTGCCAATTGCCCACAAGAACGAAAGCATGGACCTCTGTTTCCTGGGCGACGGGGATTACCGCCGATTTTTGCGCGAACACGCCGGAGAGACGATAACCTCAGGACCCATTGTGGGCCAGGATGGCAACGTGCTGGGACATCACGACGGACTGGCTTATTACACGATCGGGCAGCGCAAGGGACTGGGTATTAGCGCTGGCGAACCCATGTACGTTCTCTCCAAGGACGTCAAGCGCAACGCGCTGGTCGTCGGCAGCCGCGAAGAGCTTGGCCGGACCGAACTGTTAGCGCGCGACGTCAACTGGATGTCGGGAAACGCGCCTGCCACGCCCGTGCGTGCGTCCGTCAAGATTCGTTATAAGGCCAGCCCGGTCATGGCGCAGGTGCAGCCGCTGCCGGGCAATCGCGCGCGCGTGACGTTCGAAGATTTCGTTTATGGCGCCACCTCGGGACAGGGCGTCACCTTCTTTGACGGCGACGTCTGCCTGGGCGGTGGTCTGATTGCTGACAGCGAAACGATTGTGAGCAATGAAACCGGTGTTCAGCAGGCGGAGGTGCAGTGACCGTCGCCGCGTCGGGCATTGTTCTGGCATTTCTGCTGGCCACAGCGTACGGCGCGGCATTCCACGTCATCATGGGTGGCCCGGCGCGCCGCATTCTCCTGTATGTCATCGCTGCCTGGATTGGATTCGTCGCCGGCCATTTCTTGGGTGATTTTCTGAAGGTCGATATACTTGAATTGGGCGCAGTAAAACTTTTTAGCGCCAGCCTTGGAGCATGGGCAGCCCTGCTGATCGCCAGGCTGCTGGCAAAAGATGAGCCTGCCGGCGCCGGCAGCTAGCTTGTTTATGTTTAACATGCTTCTCTTTTAGCGTGGGAATTCATTCCTGCGCGCCGTTTGACCGCCGGATTTGTCTGGTGCTATACTGAAATTTAGGGTAAAGATATGAGCATAGAAGCCCCGATGACACAACAGCCCCTTCCAGAGCGAGGGCAGCCGCGCAAAATTCCAACCATTTATATCGTCGGCGGCGTCATTCTGGCCCTGGTGCTGTTGGGGCTTTTTACCTGGTTTGTTATTTGGGCCGCGTCCAATCATGCCCCAACCATCGAGGCCCTACGCGACATCTTTATCATCGCCCTGGCCCTGGAATCCTGCATTTTCGGGGTCATCCTGGTTATCATGCTGGTGATGATTGTGCGCCTCGTCAATATGTTAGAATTTGAGATCAAACCAATCCTGGAGAAAACCAATGAAACGGTGGGTATGGTCCGTGGCACCACGACTTTCGTTGGCGAAAATGTGGTGAAACCGGTCGCGAAGGTCACCGCCTACGCTGCCGGTATCCGCGCCGGTTTCAAGGCCCTGTTTGGCGATCCTCACCGAAACCTTCCGGACTAAGCCTCACCCGATATAGTTGCTCGGGCCGGTCTCTATTTGGGTCATGTGACCCATCCCGCGCCCGCGAGGGCGGCAACATTAGTATAATTCATGTAAGTCGTGGCAGATTCTCTATCTATCACGTCAACAAAGGAGTGGACGGATATGGCAGACAATAATGGTGGAGATACGGGCGCCTTTTTGGCCGGGTTCGTCATCGGCGGGCTCGTCGGCGCCGCCGCGGCCCTGATCATGGCGCCGCAATCAGGCGAGGAGACTCGCGCACAAATCGCGGAGCGTGGCGAGTATTTACGACGCACGGGTGAAGAACGGCTACACGAGTATCGAACCACAGCCGAATCTTACGCCGGGCAGGCGCAGGAACAGGCGCGCATCGTGCTGGATGAGGGCCGCGAGCGTATGACCGACGCCATCGAGCGTGGTCAGGAACAGGCCGGCAAACTTGCCGACCGCGGCAAGGTTAGCATCAGTGAAAAGCTCGACGAGGTCAGGCAGAAGACCGACAGGGCAACTGGCCGCGCCGAAGTTGCCGCCACCGACGCCATCGACAGCGCGGAAGAAGCTATCGACGATGCCGCAGAAAGCGCCAAAGAGAAGCTTGATCCTGATGCGACTGAATCTCAAGACCGTCCCACCGGAGACGCCTGATTCCTCGCTTGCTCGCAACGTTAGAAAACCGACCGAGGCGTCCCCAGGCAAGAGGACGCCTTTTTTTATGTGTATCTTGCAATGAGCGCCTATAATCAAAGTGTGTCGAGTACGTCAGTTTATGCTCGTTGCACCCTTTGTGTAATGCATTGATCACAAGAAAAGAATGATGACCAAGGTTGCACCAAATACGGCAGCGCAGCTAACAAGTAACCTACCGCAAGATACGCCGGCCGAGATAATTTCGCAGGTGCGCCAGGCGTATGACTATGCCCGCGAAGTTCATGGCGGTCGCCATCGCGATTCGGGTGAGCTGTACCTGGAGCATGACCTGGCAGTCGCTCAGATCATCGCCAGGCTGGGGGTAAACGATCACACGGTCGTTGCCGCCATGCTCCACGACACGCTCCTACCCCATACAGAGCAAAATGAGCAAAAATTGTTCCAGCGCTTTGGGCCACGGGTAACGTCGCTGGTCGTCGGTTTTACAAATCTGCAGCAATATACCGAGCAGAGCGACCACAGAGAGCGGCTAAAGAGCAGCGACTCGCCGCGAATGGAACAGATACGCCGCGCTATTCTGGCCATGGTCGAACAGGACGTTCGCATCATCCTGATTGCGCTGGCGGACGGCTTACAGAACCTGCGTAAGGCCAGCGCCTTTGGCCTCGCAAAGCGCCAGGAAATCGCCCACCACGTCATGAACATCTACGCGCCTCTGGCAAATCGCCTCGGCATCTGGCAATTCAAGTGGGAGCTCGAAGATCTCGCTTTCCGCTATTTGCAGCCCGAGCAGTACAAATACATTGCCAACAAGCTCGACGAACAGCGAGCTTTGCGCGCACAAAAGATTGAGGAAACCGTCGACCGGCTGCAAGACAAGATCGACGAGATGGGCTTTAACGCCACGGTAACCGGCCGTCCCAAGCACATTTTTTCCATTTATCGCAAGATGGAACGAAAAGGTGTCGGCTTCGATCAGATTTACGACGTCCACGCGCTGCGCGTCGTGCTACATACTGAAGAAAACGGCGACGCGCAAACCAAAAGCCGCAAGCAGAGAGACGAAGAGGCACGCACACTCTGTTACCAGGTTTTGGGCGCGGTTCACAGCTTGTGGCAGCCCATACCTCAAGAGTTCGACGACTACATCGCGGCGCCCAAATCCAACGGATACAAGTCGCTGCATACGGCAGTCCTGGATGAAGACGGGCAGACGCTGGAAGTGCAGATTCGCACCGACGGGATGGACAAAGAAGCGGAGCTCGGTATTGCCGCCCATTGGGCTTACAAGGAAGCTAGCGGCAACCCCAGCGCTTCCGACGTCAGGCGCATTCATTGGTTCCGCCAGCTTGTGCGCAATTTGCGTGAGGCCAGCGACACGGCTGACGACAGCGACTTGCTGCAAAAAGAGTTCTTGGACGAGCGCATCTACGTCTTTACACCCCGCGGCGACGTCATCGATCTGCCGCTGGGCTCCACACCCATCGACTTCGCTTATCAGATTCACACGGAGGTCGGCCACCGCTGTCGCGGAGCGCGCGTCAACGGCAAGATGGTAAGCCTGGACTACCAGTTACAGTCTGGCGATCGGGTAGATATTATCACCGCCAGTCGCGGCGGTCCCAGTCGCGACTGGATGAATGAAAACCTGGGCTATACGGCGAGCGCGCGGACGCGCAGCAAGATCCGCCAGTGGTTCCGCCAGCAAGAGAAAGAAAAGAACATTGAGCAAGGTCGTGAAGTTGTGGAGCGCGAGTTGAAGCGGTTGGGACTTAATGACGTTTATAGCGTTGAGGATATCGCCCACTCCCTGCACTTTGAAGACATTGAACAGTTTCTGGCAAAGGTTGGGTTTGGCGATATTCAGAGCACGCAGATCGGCGGCGCCATCGCCTCTCTGCAACAAAAGCTAAAACCGGACGACGACTTGCGCCCGCTCCTGCGGCCGGCAGCGCCGAGGGAGATGACCGGTCTCGCCGTGCGTGGCGTCACCGGCCTGCACACCAAGTTTGCCGGTTGTTGCAGCCCGATTCCCCCGGAACCCATTATGGGCTACATCACCCGTGGCAAAGGTATTACGGTCCATCGCGCCGACTGCGGCACGCTGAAGCACATCACCGAGAAGGAGCGCCTGATCGAGGTCGAATGGGGCATCGAGGAAGAGCGCTACCCGATTCCCATCGTGGTGCATGCTTACCACCGCCCCGGCCTCGTCGAGGATATCTCTAACATTCTGCGAGGACGCAAGATAAATGTTCCCCGCACCAAAAGAACCACGGCCAATAGTATTACCACGGTCTACATGGTCGCCGAAGTCACCGACCTGGCAGAGTTAGAATGGGTGCTGGAGCGCATCGACAAACTGCCAAACGTGATGGAAGTGCAGCGGCAACGATGGAGTTGAACCCGGTCGAGTGTGGTGGGTGGAGCGAAGCCCCATGAAAGCTCTTGTACTCTGGTGTCGCTGGCACGATGCGACCCTGCGGCTGCACGGCCGCGACGACACGGCGGTCTGGGGCGAGCTGGCTTTTCCGCAGGAAACGGAACGGTTCCACTTCGACCTGCAAAGCTGGGAGCTAAAGCTCGGCGAGGGCGTCGATCAGCGTCAGATAAAGCTTGATGAAATGGGTGTGGAGGTCGATGGGGAGCCGTGATCTGCCCGGGCTCGTAGTATGCGCTGTAGCACCTCGAATGGCCCTAAAGTGCCCACTACAAACCAACTTGCGCAGTCGTTACCCGGCATAGAGTTCGAAAATACGACGATATGCTATGTGTTCCGCCATCAGCGTTTCGTGATCGCCAACCGCGATCAACCGGCCGTTCCTTAACAGCACTACCTTATCCGCCCAGCGTATCTGCGAAAGCCGGTGTGTGATCAGTATCGTCGTCTGGCGCTCGGCGGCGCGGGCAATCGCCTGCTGAATCCGGTCTTCTGTGGCGCTGTCTACCGCGCTGGTGGAATCGTCCAGAATCAAGATGCGTGGCGCGGTTAGAAAAGCGCGAGCAATCGCCAACCGCTGCCGCTGCCCTCCCGACAAAGTCGTGCCCCGCTCGCCGATTATCGTGTCGTACCCCTCCTTGAACGTCTCGATAAACTCGTCGGCCTGTGCCGCCTGCGCCGCGGCGATGATCTGGTCGTGCGTTGCGTCGGGACAACCGAAAGCGATATTCTCGGCAACCGAGCGCGAGAAAAGGAAAACGTCCTGTTCGATGATCGAAATCTGGCGCCGCAACGCCGCCAGATCCCATTCACGCACGTCGACCCCGTCGACCAGCACGCAGCCCTGCGAAACGTCATACGTGCGGTTGATCAGCTTGGTAATCGTGCTTTTCCCTGAACCCGTTTGGCCCACAATAGCCACCGTCTGGCCTGGCTGCACTTCGAAACTGATCTCTTCAAGGACAGGACCGCCCTCGACGTAACCGAAACTGACATTTTCAAAACGCACGCGCCCCTGGATCGGCGCCTCGTAGCCACCGGCATTTTCGTCAAGCTCAGTCTCGCGATTAATCAGTTCCAGGATGCGCCGCGCACCCGCCATGCCCACCGACACCTGCGAATAGGCCATCAGGGAGACAAATGTCGGAAAACCAAAGAGCATAAGCAGGCCCATATAGCCGACGATGTCGCCAACGGCGATGCGCCCGCTGCGAAACATCAGGAACGAGTGCGTAAATCCGATGGCGAGGGTGATGCCCAGCAGGAGCAAGGGAAGGAATCGAGCCTCGATACGCCCCTGTTGCACCATCGCATCGCGATATTCGGCCGCATTCATGCGAAATAAGCCTATCTCCTGATCCTCCTGCGCCGCGCCCTTGACCGTTTCAATTCCTTCAATCGCCTCTGCCAGGCGACTGTTCATATCGCCGAATGCCAGCCGCACGCGGTCGGTAATTGGGCTAAGGACTTTTAGATAACGGGCAAGAGCCAGGACGTATGTTACTAGAAAGAAGCCCGGAGCTAATAGCAGCGCCGGCTCGTATCCTGGCGCAAGAAGCAGCGGCATCAGCAGAAAATTAGCCGAGCCAACAACCAGATTAAGCCCCGGGTTAAGCATGCGATTGACTTCCCGCACGTCGTTCGTTGCACGCGCCATCGTATCGCCCACGGGTTGCAGGCCGTGGAAGGTCATGCTCTTGCCCAGCAGGCTCACATATAATTCGTGGCGCGTGTCCCTTTCCAGCCGCTGGCCCACCACCTCGCTCGAAAAATTCCGCCCCACGTGCACGACTCCGCGCACCAGCTGGCTCACCACGATGCCCAATGCCGCCAGCCCAATCATCTCCACGTCGGCAGGCGTCTCGAGGGCAGCGTTAAAAGCGATGCCGACGAAAATTGGTACGAGGGCAGCCAGCACCGCGTTGAAGAA
>JAICPS010000154.1 GCA_025929715.1 Anaerolineae bacterium
ATTGGTGGGCAACTTCGTGGGCAACGGTCGATTCGAGCACCGCCGCCGGGTAACGGCTCTCTTCCATGTCGTAGAGGGTCATGTTGACCGCGATGACGCCAGGATATTCCACGCCCAGCGCCAGCGTCGGCGTGGTGACCAGGTCTAGCTCCGTATATGGATATTGGCCGAATTGCTCGTTAAACGTTTGCAGCGCAGACGAGGCCCAGTCCAATACGTCCCTGGCAGCCGGCTCGAACTCGGGAAAGGCATAGCTATTGACGATTGTGGCGCCGACCTGCTCGCTGTAAACGGCGAAACCTTCGCTGCCCGCCAGGTAAAAATCGCGCGCGGGCCCGGCGGCAAACGTCACTTGCTGCTGCTCGCCGCTGCCGCCGCCTGCCACCTCTACGCCGGAAGCAACCAGCTGCAGCCCCGCCGGCGCCCTGAGGCGCACGAGGTAAAAGCTGCTGTCGGCGTAGACCACGTCGCCGCTTTCTGGCGCTATTTCCAGGTTCCAGCCTTCGTCGTCATACACCGCAACCATCGGATAAAAATGCGCCAGCGCCAGAATATCCTCATTAAAAACGAACGTGCCATAGTTGCCGCCGCCTTCGGTGGGAATCTCGACTGCGAAATCAAAACGCAGCACCACAGATTGTCCGGGCGGCAGAGCCGGCTGCATCGGGACGCGCATAGCGCTGTCTTCCAGCTCAAAGTTAGGCTGTACTTCAATTCCGTTGACCCACGTCGCGTTTATCGTGGTTCTGCCATCGGCCAAATTGGGAAATAGGCGCAAATAGACCTCTTCCAGCGGCACATCTTCCCTGTTTGTATAAAATACCTCTTGCCGGCCGGCCAACTGCGTCAGGTCATTGCTCAACTCCAGGTCCATGTGGTAGACGCTGGCCGCCTGAAGCTCCTCCAGAGCGGCCTCCGCGCCGTCGAGCAGCCCGGCCTGGAATGGGCCGCGCTCCTGCCAGCTCATTTCAAAGAGGCTGGGATCGGGAACGGGTTGCGAAACTGGCGCCGGCTGTGTGACCGCCGGCTGGGTGGCTGCCTGCGTTTGAGTCGCCATTTCCGTCACGTCACCCTCAACCGCCGCTGTTGTTGCCGTCGCCTGTTCCACAACGGGCGCTTCCTCAGTTGGGGCCAGCGTGGCCGTTTGCGTGGGCCCAATCGCTGGCGTGGGGCCAGCAGTTGGCGTGGCTTGGGCTCGGCATCCGGCTGCTGTGAGAACGGCTGATGCCAGCCACAAAAGTAGAAGTCCGCGCAACGGTCGTTCCATGAATGTTATCCTTTCAGGCTTTTAGCTCTAACCAGTTCTGACCGGTGCTCACTTCTACTTTCAGCGGAACGGTCATCTCAAACGCGCTGCTCATCGTTTCGACCACCAGGTCGCGCACCTCGTCGAGCTCCTCTTTTGGAACTTCTAGCAAGAGCTCGTCGTGAATCTGCAGAATCATGCGCGCTTTATATCCGCCCTCTTTAAGCTGTTTGTGCAGGCGAATCATGGCAATTTTTATTACGTCGGCTGCCGTTCCTTGAATGGGATGGTTGATGGCCTCGCGCTCGGACCGGGCCACCATCTGGCGGTTGGCGCGGCTGCGCGCCTGAAAAATCGGGAAATAACGCCGCCGCCCCAGAAGGGTCTCGACGAACCCCTTCTCCCGCGCCTGTCGTTTGGTGCGGTCCAGATAATCCTCGATGCCCGGGAAGCGCTCGAAATATTCTTTGATGTAGTTCTCAGCTTCAGCCAGGGTGAGGCCGGACTCGCGCGCCAGGCGGAAGGAGCCCATACCGTAGATCAGGCCAAAGTTAACGTTTTTCGCAAACTGCCGCTGGCGGAACGCGACCTCTTCGAACGGCACGCCATAGACGGCCGCCGCAGTCGCGCGGTGAATATCCTGATCGAGTCGAAATGCTTCCTGCAGGGCGCCGTCCTGGCAAACGTGGGCCAGAATGCGTAATTCGACCTGTGAGTAATCGGCGGCCAGGAAGGACCAGCCGTCTCGTGCCACAAAACCGCGGCGGATTTGTTGGCCGACTTCCGAGCGCACGGGAATGTTCTGCAGATTCGGGGTATTGCTGGCAATGCGCCCGGTGACCGAGCCCGTCTGGTTGAAGCTACTGTGGATGCGGTCCGTCTCCTCGTTGACCATCAGTGGCAAGGCGTCGACGTAGGTGCCTTTTAATTTGCTTAGCTCGCGGTGCTCCAGAATCAGATCGATGATGCCCGTTTCGTCCGCGTCGCGCAGCTCTTCCAGAACGCCAGCTGCGGTAGAATAGTAGCCGCTTTTCATCTTGCGCAAGTTGCGATGTGGCAGCTTTAGCTCGTCGAATAACACGTCGCTGAGCTGCTGCGTGGAATTGACGTTGAACGGATGGCCCGCGATCTCATAGAGTTGTTTTTCCAGCTCGGCGAGGCGTTTTTCCAGGTCTCGAGACATCTGCGCGAAGAAAGGCGCGTCAATGGCCACGCCTTGCCGTTCCATGCTGCTCAAGACAGAAATCAGCGGCATTTCGATGTCCAGAATTCGGTCCAGCCCTTTTGCCTCAATCTCCTCGCGCAACGGCGCCACGAGGCGCATGGTCATGTCGGCGTCCGCGGCGCCATAAGGCGCCACCTGTTCGATGGGCAGTTCGTCCATCGTCACTTGCGCCTTGCCCGTGCCGATCAGCTCGGTGATCTCGGTCATCTGCACCCCCAGCCGGTGGCCCGCCAGCGCCTTAAGAGACATAAATTTGCTGGAGGGGTCCGTCAGCCACTCGGCAATCATCGTATCGAATACGATTGGCTGCACGTCGATACCGTACCGCGTCAGGACCATCGTGTCGTACTTGGCATTGTGTGCAATCTTGCCGATATCAGGATCGGTCATCGCGGGGCGCAAGGCATCGAGCACCATACCCAGCGGCAGTTGCCCGTCCGCCAGGCGACGCTCCCCGGCAAACAAGGCCATTTGTCCCTGCTTCACCTGCCCCTCCTGCGCCAGGTGCCCAACCGGCACGTAATAGGCGCGCGGAGGCTTTGTGGACAGGCAGATCCCTACCAACTCGGCCGTCATCTTGTCCAACGACGTCGTCTCCACGTCAAAACTTATTTCGTCTGCCGCCTCTAGCTCCTCTTTCAATGCCTGTAACTCTTCTGGGCTCCGGATGACGACGACGTCCGTCGGCGGTCTATCGGCGATCTTTGGCACGCTTTCCAGCGCATCGCTGAGGCGGCCGGTGAGTGAACGAAATTCTAATTCCCGGAACAACGTCAGCACTTCCGTGGCGTCATACTCCTGCGCCACGCACGCCTCCAGAACGAGCTCGACGGGTACGTCGGTCTGAATCCGCGCGAGCTTCTGGCTGAGGTAAGCGCTATCGCGCCCTTCTTCCAGCTTGTTGCTGAATCGCGTCTGGATTTCGTCGAGGTGTTCGTAAATTGTGTCCAGGTCGCCGTATTTTTGCAGGAGGCCGGTGGCGGTCTTCTCGCCCACGCCCGCAACGCCGGGAATGTTGTCGCTGGTGTCGCCCATCAGCGCCTTCAGATCGACGATCTGCGGCGGATTGAGGCCGTATTTCCTTTCGACCGCGGCAACGTCGAAAATCGTTGCCTGGCGCTCGTAACGGCCGGGCGGCAGCTCTACCGTCGTGTTCTCGTCGACCAACTGTAGCAGGTCGCGGTCCCCGGTAATAATGTGTACGGGAGTACCCTGCTCCCCCGCCAGGCGCGCAATGGTGCCCAGAACGTCGTCCGCTTCATACCCCTCGCATTCCAGAAGCGGGATGTTAAAGGCGTTCACGACCTGGCGGATGCGCCTGATCTGCACGTCTAGCTCATCGGGCATCTTTTCCCTGGTGGCCTTATATTCCTCGTAGAGTTCGTCCCGGCCGGTTAATCCGTTGTCAAACGTAACAGCCAGGTATTTGGGTGGGTTATCTCCGAGCAGGAGGTCCATCAGCGTGCGCGTGAAGCCATACGTGGCGTTGGTCGGCTCGCCTTGCTTGGTAGTAAACGCTTCCAGGGGCAGCGCAAAGAAAACACGATATGCTAGCGCATGCCCATCGATTAAATACAGTTTTTCGTCGTTCATTAGCGGGATGATCCTTTCCTTCGCCGGTGACGCCGGGGAAATGCTTAGGGGTCACCGGAGTTCAATTTCATCGGGCGCTCAAACTGACCTATTATAGCACATTTATTCTACAACGGCGCATTGGTCTCGTCACTCCTGGTACGGACCGCGAGCATCCTGCTCGCGCTTGCGGGCAACATGCTCGCGCTCCGAGAATGCGAACATCCTTTCAGTCCTCTGAAGCGGCGCGCGCAAATAGTTCCAGTTCGACCCGGCTCAGAGGCTCGTCGCCATCTTTGGCGTAGAACCCTCTGCTCCACAACTTTGCGGGCACGCCGTATTGCATCTGAATCCGGGCCTGGACGCCCTGTTTGAAGAGCTGCGCCATCCACGCGCTGCTGCGTCGGCCGGGACAGGTGACGACGATATGCACCAACGCGGCGGTCACTTCACGGTGGTGTAACGTGCAACTGTTCGTGTCAGCCACACTCTGCAGCGCCTGCCCGACCGCATCCTGAAGCGCCGCCGGCAAGGCGCGCCGCGGCCGCCAGACCAGCGCGTAGGAAGTCGTTACTGCCGCTCTTGAAGGCACGGTGGAGCTGGGACTCCGAGTAGTTTTCTGTGGTGTAATCGGCTCGACGCGGTCGAGCCCGCCGAGCCTCGCCGCCAGTTCGTCTGCGGCGCGTCGCAAGCGGCTCACATTGGCGGCGGGCGCCGCCGCCAGCGTGAGGAGCTGCGAGCGTGAGACTGGTCGAGAGTACAAGAGCAGATCCGCTGCCTCGTCGGGCGGCCGGATGAACTGCAATAACGCGGTATTCCCCTCCTGCCACGTGGCGATCACCCGTAGCACAATCGTCTGCACCTGTTCGTCACTCAGGCCAACACCTTTGGCCAGGAGGGCATGACCAGCCGTCACGATGCCCCCTAGTATCTTCTCGTTGCCCGCGACGTTGTCCAGCAGATCGCGCAAGCGGCTTTCTTCTTCGCCGGTAGGACTCGCAGTGACACCTGTGCCGAATGCTTCAAGATCTGGTTTTGCGTCGAAGACGGTATCCGCCGTCGCCGAGACCGGCACTTCCTCTTCGGTCGGTAGGGGTGGTTCGCGAACCGCCCCTACCACTGTATCGTCGACGCCCAGAACGCGCCTCAAACCCTCATCAAGATAGGTGAGCGAAACGATACCGCGAAGTCTACCAATGTCTATGCCGGGAAAGCCGTGCGCCTCGTCAGCCGCGACTGCGACCAACGCCAGGTTCGGCTGCAAGCTATGCAGCGCGCGACGCGCCGGAAGGAGATCCTCAATACGTAAGAATGCCAGATCGTGAGGTCGTTGCGCGACAAGAAGGCACGCCTCCCGCACGGACGTCGCTACCGAGATAGCTGCCTCGCCCGGGATGGCAGCCATGATGGCTTGGGAGAGCCTCCGGTTTTGGTCCTCGTCCGGCTCCAGTATCAAGATCCGCTTCATCGTTCCCCTGGCAGAATTCCCCTGGCAGTGTACGGATTGATTCTACCTTAGGGAGGGGTGCACACCAAACAAATAGGTGCAGCGTGTCGATGTGGCGCGAGATTAGAGATTAGGGATTGGGGATTAGAGATTGGGCGTGCAGTCCCTATCCGAATGAAAGCAGGACTCAAATCACGCTCAACGGAATGCTCTGCACATGGCGGGTAAGGGATGGGGCAGAGGCCGGCGTATCAGCAGGTGTGCCGGACATACTCCATGCTCCCGTGTGGGTCACCAGCACGTTGAGCAGCTCGCCACGCAACTTGCGCTCATCCTCAAAGAAGACTAGCTTGCCGCGCGGCTCGCGGCCGAACCAGCGCTTCTTGCGCTTGCCCTCCACCAGCACCTCTACCGTCTCGCCCAGATAATCGCGCATTTTCTGCTCGGAGATGCGCTCGTTGAGCGCTTCGAGAAGATCGAAGCGGCGCCTCTTCTCTTCTTCAGGCACGTCATCGTCCATGCGGCGCTCGCTGACCGTGCCCTGGCGCGGGCTGTAACGCGCCAGGTGCAGCTTATCCAGGCGCAGCTCTTCCAGGAGGTCATACGTTTTCTGAAACTGCTCGTCCGTCTCGCCGGGGAAGCCCACGATGATGTCGCAATGGACGGCTGCATCGGGCACGATTTCGCGAATTCGGGCGACCAAGTCGCGATACTGGCTCGCCGTGTAGCCGCGGCGCATATTTTGCAGCACCTGGTCGTCGCCTGCCTGCACCGGCACCTCGATCTGCGGCATCACGCGCGGCAAGTCGCGCACCGCGTGCAGAATGCGGTCAGACAAATAATTGGGATGGCTGGTGAGGAAGCGAATCCTCTCCAAGTCCTGCACCTCGTGCACGGCGTGGAGCAGATCGGCGAGATCCGGTCCGTCGGGCACGTCGTAGCCATAACGGTCCACGATCTGGCCCAACAGCATCACTTCCTTCACGCCCTGTTCCACCAGCGAACGCGCTTCGGCGACGATAGCGCCCACCGGGCGGCTGCGCTCCCTGCCCCGCTTTTGCGGAATGATACAGAAGGTGCACGCGTGTGAGCAGCCGTAGACGATGGATACCGGCGCAGCCACCATGCGTCCGCGCTGGTGCACCGGCAGAATGACCTCGCCGTCCTGGAACAGGTGTCGTTCTGACGTGCCTTTCTGCTCCACCAACAACGCATCAGACTGTCTCAGGTGCGCAATCAGCGGCGTGCCATCGCTGGCGGGCTCCATGAACACGTCCACGAAGGGGAACGACTGGGAAAGGTGTTCGTTACCGCGCACACCAACGACGCAACCCATGACCGCGATCGTCTTGTCGGGATTCTCTTCTTTCAAGGGCCGCAAGGCGTGCAGCTTGTTATAAGCCTTGTCTTCCGACTGCTGCCTCACGGTACAGGTCTCGAGGACGATGACGTCGGCGTCTTCGGCGCGCGGCGTGGCGCGATAGCCGTGCTTTTCCAGCCGTGTAGCCACGCGCCGCGCATCGGCGTAATTCATCTGGCAGCCCGTGATCCAAAAATGGTACTTCTTATCGTGCATAATTACTCTAATCGCCCAATAAAAATCACTTCAGATAAGTAGAAGGTGATTCTATCCCCCCGGAAAACCGGCGTCAAAAATTCTAACACTTGCTCTGGAGCCTGCACCAGCATTGCGCGCAGGCGAACGACGTCGTCGCCAACTACGCCGCTGCGCGCGACGTAGTCGACAAAATCTATAGCCTTTTTCGTATTTTCCTCGTGCAGCAAGGCAAATCCGGCACTGTAGAACTGTTGGCGCCATTCGAAAACACTCAGGAAGCGTTGGTGGCTGGGATCGCGCAGCTTTTCAAAGGCATTCATATAACGCCCGGCCGCCTGCAGTAGCCGCGCCTTGCGGTCGCTGCGAGTGCTGCCGGGGGCCACGTTGTCGGTCACCGCCAGCAAACCACCTTGCTTCAGCACCCGCGCCGCTTCATGAACAAAAGCGGTCACGTCCGGGAAATGGTGGGCGCCAAGGCGGCAAGTAAGCAGGTCGAATGTATCGCGCACAAACGGCAGACTCTCTGCGTCGGCCGCCGACACTGTAAGATTTACTAATCCTCGAATCTGAGCTAGCTCTCGCGCCTTGGGTAGCATCTGCGGCGTTAGGTCGCTGGCAATTACCCGTTCCACGCGCGGCGCAAATATATGGGCCGTATGCCCTGCCCCTGTCGCCACGTCCAGAACAACCCAATCCGCTTGCGGCTCGGTCAGCTCGATAAGACGTGTCAGGCTGCTACCCTGGGCATGAACCGCGCTCTCCGCGTAGTCCGCAGCCTTGTTGCCGAACTGCTGCTGAACGCGCTGCTTGTCCGCCTGGCTCATACGACGTTGTACTCCTTTATTAGCCGCCCTTTTTCAAATCGGTTGTAGTCGAGCAAAGAGATGTCCAATGTTTGCGGCGCGCCGTTCAGGATATATTCGGCGGTTAGCAAGCCTGCCACCGGACCGTGCATAAAGCCATGTCCGCTGAAGCCGGTAACCACGAAATAACCGTCGATATGCGAAACCGGTCCGATGATGGGATGGGCATCAGGCGTCACTTCGTAAAGGCCCGCCCAATGCGCCAGCAAGCCGGCGCGCTCCAGCAGCGGCAGGCGCTCGATGGCCTTTTCCATGTGCACCAGCTCCCAGGATTCGTCCACGCTTTCGTCGAACCCTGGTTCCTCATGTGGATTAGACATGCCGGTAAGTAGCCCTTCCCCTTCGGGATGGAAGTAAAGGCTCCTGGCGAAGTCGATGACAAAGGGGAAGTCCGGAGCCAGCTCGGGCAGCGGCGTCGTCGTCAGCATCTGGCGGCGTAGCGGCGTCACGGGCAGTGAAACGCCGGCCAATTCGCCGATGGCTCGAGACCACGGCCCCGCGGCGTTGACGACGACATCACAGGCGATGCTGCCCGCGGTCGTTTCCACGCCTCTGATGCGCCCGCCTTCGATACGGATGCCGGTCACTTCGATGTCGGAAAACGGCCGCACGCCCAGGCGCCGGCCGGCGTGTATATAACCGTTGACAACGCCGTTGGGATCGGCGAGCCCGTCTCCCGCGTGATATGCGCCCGCCAGCACGTCGGCGGCGTTCAACTGTGGCGCGCGACGACGGACTTCGTCGCCGTCCAACCATTCGGTGGCCACGCCGAGCTGGTTTTGCATGGCCACGTTGCCCCGAAACTTATGCACGTCTTCTTCTTCGGTTAGCAAGAACAGGTAGCCGATCCAGCGTAGGTCGATGGCCTGGCCTGTTTCCTCCTCGAAGCGCTCGAGCATGGGTAGGCTGACCTGCGACAGGCGAACGTTGATCTCGGTGCTAAACTGGTAGCGAATGCCTCCGGCGCATTTGCCCGTCGCGCCCTGGCCAAAGAATTGTTGCCGCTCCAGTAAAACCACGTCCTTCTCGCCCTTTAGAGCCAGGTGGTACGCCGTGCTGGCGCCCATCACGCCGCCGCCGATGACAACGACGTTGGCGATTTCGGGTAGGTCAGGCATGGAATCTTCTCCAAAACATCCGATTCAGTTTGAATAGCGCATAACAGGCTCTAGGGATTAGCCCAGACGGCCTGGCTGCAAGCGGAGACTGGCGGGATAATTTGCCACTCTGTCCACGATCCGGCCTGAACGACGTGCATCACTCCCTGGTCCATGAG
>JAICPS010000308.1 GCA_025929715.1 Anaerolineae bacterium
AACGCCCGGTTTCTGCCCCCTCGGGCTTCCAGGCCACGGCGCGAACCGTTTCACCGCTTTCCACGTGGCTGGCGATCAGATAAGGCTCGACCGGTCCAACGCCGGCAAACTCATCCACCGGCTGCACGCCATGCTGGCGCACGACAAAATCGAGCCGGATGGTCTCGCCTGCGCGGACCTCTGCCGGAAGCCTGTCCAGCGTGACAATCGCCGCGCCACCGGCAAACACCGCCGGAGCCGCGAGCAGCGCCACGAGCAGCCCGGCTATCCATAACACGCGACGTAACATGGCAATCACTCCTCTTCAAATGATCCGTAAAACACGTTCTCATGTAGTATAGTATATAACCCGCCCGAGTCGCAGAGGTTCCATCCCCGGTGAAAAAACGTGTGTATGTGTAGCCCGCGTAGGCGCGCCGCGAAAGGGCGGCCGGTTCGCGAAGCGGCTTACAAGCGATTCGACGACGCGCGCTCGCGGTGGGAACCTGATCGCCGCAATCGGTGTACTTTGTAAGATGGAAACTTGCAGGCGTCAAACGATGCACGGATTCGCGTTCATCGCTATTTTGTGCCTGACGGCGTGCAGCCGCGGTCTTACTTCCACGCCGCAATCGACGCGAACGCTCGCTCCACTCGAGGGCGCCCCAGCGTGGTCGCCTGACGGCGAATGGATTGCCTTCACCCGGCGCGTTGGGGCGGCCATGCAGGGCCACATTCACGTCATGCGGGCCGACGGGAGCGAACATACACGGCTTGTCGGCGAACCGGGCGAGTGGAATGACTGCTGTGCGCTCTGGCGCCCGGCGCAAGTCTCCGATTAAAGGTCCGTGGTATCATTCTGCGTATCCAGACCCGATGACGTTCACACAATGGCCGCTGTTGATTCAATCCTAAATGAAGTCATCGCCGCCTTCGAAGCCGCCGTTCCGGGGCAGGTGCGCAGCTACTACCTGCTGGGCAGCTATGCCGATGGCAGCGCCGTGCCCTTGCTGAGCGATATTGACCTGCTCGTCTTTCTTAGAGGCGATGGCAGTGCTGCTCAGGCGGACGCCGCCCGGCAAGTCGCCGAACTTTGCGCCGCGCGCAGTCCCGTCCGCCTGGACGTGACGCTGCGGCGAGAGGACGAATTGAGCAAGCTACACGCGGTCTTGCAGCGGTCGTTGAAGAGCGGCAGCCGCCTGCTGCACGGCGAAGATTTGCGCCCGGAGCTCCCCGAGATTGCATTAGAGCCCTTCCGTTGGGCCGTGTGGGATGGCGCCCTGCACTTCGTGCTGCAAATCCTGCGTGGCGTGGAGCGGACCGAATTTCCGTTGCGCTATCCCGATCCGGATGGCGAGTTCTTTGGCTACGATCGCATCCGCGTGCCCGAGTGGTACCCACCCGACTTCCGGCAGGGAACCAAGGAGCTGGTCGCCACGGTCAGTCGCTTGTGCAGCGCGCTGTTGGCAGACCAGGCCGCGGTGCAGGTGGCCGGGAAGCGCGAAGCGTTCCGGCGTTATGCCGAGCTCATCGGCGATGAATGGACGCCGTTGGTGAATGCTATTTTTGAAGCGTGCAAGCTGCGCTGGCATTACCGCGTCCCGCCCGATGCTGCCGGCCGCGCCGGATTGCACGCCCTATGCGAGCGCACCCTCGAATTCGAGAACCACGCGCTCGAGCGCTGCCGGCGATACTTCGCAGGACTGATCGCGGCAGGTAGCCCGACCGGACAGGCTGAGGCAGAGGCGAGGCTAAATCGTCTGGGGCGGAATATGTTATAATGGGACTGGAGCCAGTTTAGTCCAGGTCGCGCATTCGCGTCGAACAATGGAATAGGGTGAAACCCCGGCGCCGGCCGTCTTCCGGCAGGAGATCGACATGTCTTCGCAGGCGAAGAGGATTGGTCTTTTGGTGGTGCTTCTATGCGTGGGTTTCTGGCTTAGTGCGCGGGCGGGCAGGCTGATTGCGGGGAGCCCGAACGGCCAGCAGCCTGTGAGCGGACCCGGGCCGGCGGCGCTGGTTGCGGGCCCGAACTTTGACAGCCTTGATATCGCAGAATGTTGTCTGGGCGGCGGCTGGACGCCGCCTGATCCGGACATGGCGGCGGGACTCGAGCATCTCGTGGCAGTGACTAACGCGACTTTTGAAGTTTATAACAAGGGGGGCGTGTCTTTGCTGGGACCCACGTTGTTGTACGACTTTTTCGTTTCGCTGGGCGAGGTCAGCTGCAGCAGCGACACGTTCAATCCTAACGTCTTATATGATGAACAGGCGGATCGCTTTATTGTTGGGGTGGACGTGAGTGGTGTTCGCTACTGCGTGGCGGTCTCGCAAACTGGCGATCCCACGGGAAGCTGGTACGTGTATGTATTCGACACGTACGTAGACGATAATTACTTCGACTTTCCCCAGGCCGGCATCGGGCTGGATGCCATTTACATGGGCGCTAATATGTACACCAGCTCGTCCGGCGACACCCTTGTCGAATCCCGTGTGTGGGCCTTTGACAAAGCAGCCATGTACGCCGGCTTGCCGGCCGCTTCGGTGTCGCGCAGCCTGGGTAATGACCACACGCCGCAACCTGTGAATCTACACGGTTATTACCAGGGAACGTGGCCTACAGGCGGACCGCATTATATTCTCACGAGCCGCGACTTCAACGGCGAGACGTATGCGCTCCATTCCTGGGATGATCCCTTCGGCGCAAATACGATTACAGAATTAAATATCTTTGACCTGCCGGCCGTGCACGGCGTGGCGGTGGGCGACCCGGTAGACTTCCCACAATCTGGCGGCGATATGATCCAGGCCGGCGATTTTCGTCCGTTGGACTTCGAGTATCGCAACGGGCATGGTTTCACGGCGATGACCGTGTCGTGCAACTCTGGCGTCGGCACGGTTGATTGCGTGCAGTGGGCGGAGATTGACCTGGCAGGCGCCAGCCTGGTGCAGACGGGCGTCGCCGCCAGCGACGGCGACTACCGCACGTTTCCGGACGTCGCCGCCAATAACTGTGGCGACATGGCTGTTGGTTACACCAAGTCCAGCGCCGGCATGTACCCCGCTGTGTGGGCCACAGGCCGTGAAAGCGGGGACGCGCCGGGGACTTTGCAGGCTGAAGTTGAGCTGAAGGCCGGCGAGGTTACCTACAGCGCTTATGATTCGCCGCCACGGCGCTGGGGCGAGTATACGGGTATGACTATCGACCCC
Source organism: Anaerolineae bacterium (assembly GCA_025929715.1). Classification (GTDB taxonomy): domain Bacteria; phylum Chloroflexota; class Anaerolineae; order Promineifilales; family Promineifilaceae; genus JAAYYY01. Next base: position 3,190 of record JAICPS010000308.1, read on the forward strand.
GATGGTGGGACGTTCTGGTATATAGGTGAGTACAGCAAAAGCATGAGCTTCACGTTCGGTCGCTGGGGTACTTACATTAGCGCGCTCAGCTTCCCAGACTGTACCGTGCCCGTCTTAACCCCGCATATCGAGATAGATCCGCTTAGCCTGCAATCGACGCAAATCGCCGACACGGTTGTCACGCAGACCGTGACCATCGGCAATATGGGCGTGCTAGATCTGAATTGGGCGATCGAGGAGTCGCCGGGCTTCGCGCCTGGAGCCGCCAATCCGGACGAGGATATTGTTTTCTACACCGATCGCGCTGCCTTCGAGGCCGACAATCCCGGCCTGCCTGTCGAGGATTTCGAAGAAGGCAACGTCCCCGACGGCGGAATCGTGGCTTGTCCGTCGCCGCTCCACGAAAACACGAACAATGCCTGCTTTTCGTGGGGCGAGATCTTGCCCGGAATTGTGATTCAGGATAATCCGGATGACGATCCAGGTGATGAGTTGTCGATGATCGGACCCGGCTACAACGAGAGCCCTTCCATCTCTGTGTTCGCCAACATATTCACCAACACCCTGGACATCTACTTCCCCGGACCTACCGTGACCGCGGTAGGCACAGATTTGCAAAGTCAAATTTTTGGGTCCTGGCTAAACATCACGCTTTACGGCGTGGATGGCACGACGATTCTCTCGTTCATGTCAGTCTTCGCGACAAATGGGGGCGTCTTTTGGGGCGTTTATTCTGAGAAGCCTATCGGGCGCATCAATCTCACCTCGGCAACGACCTGGGCTGAAGGCATTGACAACATTGCCTTTGGCTATGTTCCACCGGCGGCTTGCCGCGAGGCGGCTGACGTGCCCTGGGCAACCGTATCGGCCGCAGCGGGGACAACGCCTGGCGGCGGCGGTGAATTGGTGGACGTGACGTTTGACGCCAGCGGGTTGGCAGCCAGCGTGTACACGGGCACGCTGTGCATCAGCAGTAACGACCCGCTGGCGCCCGTACTGCCAGTGCCCTTAGAGATGACCGTGGAGAGCGCGAGCTACGGCGTAGCGTTGAGCGGGGATCAGGCTCAGTCGGGCTCAGTCGGCAGCACCGTTACGTACACCCTACAGGTTACCAACACGGGCAACGTAGCCGACACGTTTGACCTGACTGTGGGCGACAATCTGTGGAATACGACGTTGTCTGATAACAGCGTGACGCTGGCTGCCGGGGCGAGTGCGACGGTGATAGCGGGCGTCGAGATCCCTGCCGACGCGGCCGATGGCGAAATCGACGTGGCTCAGGTCATCGCTACGTCACAGACTGAGCATACGGAAAGCGACTCGGCGCAGTTGACGACGACGGCGACGGTCGAGGTGGAAGTGGAGCAGTGGTATCTATACTTACCGACAATTTTCAGCCCGTAGGAGTAGCGTATGCCACATTGTTCAGCAGGCTTCGAGCGATTGGACGAATACATTGGGATGGCCATGCAGCGGCAACGGACACCAGCCTTGACTCTGGCGTTGTTCGATCGCAAGGAAACGGCTTACAGTGCCCATTACGGTGCTGCGGATCTGGCGACCCAGGCTCCCATAAAGGCTGACACGCTATTTGGGATAGGCTCAATCACCAAGTCCTTTACGGCCGCAGCAATGATGCAGGCAGTTGAGGAAGGGCTTGTTGACCTGACCGCTCTGGTTGCCACCTACCTGCCCTGGTTCCGGGTCCGGACAAGATACGAACCGATTACTGTACATCATCTGCTCTCCCACACGTCAGGCCTGGTCGGCGTGGTAGACAGATCGCCCGATCCGCGCGGCGCCGTGTGGGCGCTTCGCGATACGGAGACTGCGTGGCCGCCAGGCGCCCACTTCGCTTACTCTGACGCGGGTTATCAGACGCTGGCGCTAATTTTGGAGCAGGTATCCGGCCAACCATTTCCCCAACTCATCCGCGACCGAATTTTTAAGCCCCTTCGCATGACCGCCAGCGAACCGGCCATCACCCATGCCGCTCGTCAGCGGGCAGCCACCGGTTACGCCAGTATCTATGATGACCGGCCCTCGCACTCGGACCAGCCGCTCGTTCCCGCGCCGTGGATCGAAACAGATGCCGGCGACTGCTGTATCCTGTCGACGGCCGTCGACCTGGCATGTTTTGGGCGGATGCTGCTTAAGCAGGGGGACGATGGCCAGGTCCTCTCGCCGGAAGGCTTCCGGCGCCTTACCGACAAGCCGAACGATACGCGCCTGGGCTTCTCGTATGGCTACGGGCTGGAAATTCACGACACGGCTGATGGCCTCCTGTTAGGCCATGCCGGAGGTATCCCCGGCTATGAGGCTTACCTCCTGGCAGACGTCACAAATGGTGTAGGGGTGGCTCTCCTCAGCACGACGCCCTCCGTAGGCAAACGCATGCTGGCCAACACCGCGCTGCGGCTGTGGCGAGCAGGTTATATGGGCTGGTCCACTGCCGGCATCGACCTATCGCCGCCTGAGCCGCTTCAGGTCGAGAGGGCGAAGGACTTTGAGGGTGAGTACAGATCAGGAACGAAGACGCTGACCTTTGTCGCCGAAGGAGAGCGGCTTTTGCTTCACACTAAGCAGCGGCCTGTCGCGTTAGAAAAGCGCGGCGCCGACGTCTTCTACGCGAATCA
>JAICPS010000305.1 GCA_025929715.1 Anaerolineae bacterium
CCTGCGTGATAAACAAGGCGACCATACCAAAAATGCCGCCCACGAGGTAAAGAAAAAGGACCGCCTCGCGCTGTGTCATGCCACGGGCGACAAGACGGTGACTGAGGTGATCCTTGCCGCCGACGAATGGATGTATACCGCGCCGGAGACGCGATAGCACAACCAGGCTTGTGTCGAGAATGGGCAGGCCCAGGACCATAACAGGCACCATCCACGTCACGAAGCTGACGTTTTGTGGGAAGCGTAACTGAATTCCGAGTACGGCGAGCCAGAAGCCTAGAAAATACGCTCCGGCGTCGCCCATGAAAATCTGTGCCGGCTTGAAGTTGTGGCGCAGAAAACCCATACAGGCGCCCAGGAGAGCAGCAGCCAGCGCAGCCACCAGGTACTGGTTATTGAGCGCGCCTATCAACATCATAAATGCCGCAGCCACGCCACTTACGCCGGCGCTCAACCCGTCCATATTATCCATAAGATTGATCGCGTTGATGATGCCTACCAGCCAGAACAGGGTCAACGAATAGTTCAGCCAGGATGGAACTGGTAATCTTACCCGAATTCCAAAGGCTATGAGAATGAGAAAGGCGCCGACGTGGACCGTTAACCTGAGCCAAGGCGAGATCTGGCGACGGTCATCTATGAGGCCGATCACTGCAACCAACGCCCCCGCGAGGATCGGACCCGCAATCTGATTGGGAATCCGCCCACCATAAACTAGTAACGTGGCAAGAATCGCACCCGCAAAAATGGCGACGCCTCCCAGCAGGGGGGTGGGATCGGTGTGAACCTTTCGACTCTCTGGAGCGTCGACAAATCCAAGCGCAATGGCGGTCCGTCTGAACCAGGGGGTGCTCACGCTGGTTATCGCCAGGGCAATGATGAAGATCATGATAAATGCTCTCATGACCAGAGGATTCTGTGCGTGCCAGGTTTAAGCAACCGCATGGCCATCATGGTTGGGCCAACTGATCCAGGAACGTTTGGATTTGTTCTTGTGACTCGGGTGGAGCGTTGGATAATGCCCGGGACGCCAACGATCGTGCCCTGTCGATCTGGCCCATTTCGCGATAAACCGTGGCAAGCCGGAAGTCGATTTGCCAGGCTGGCACCTGGCCATCCGGCCCTTCTCTCGCTTGTTCAAGGGCGGCTACTGCGGAATCATATTCTGCGGCTTGCTGATATAGTTGGGCGGCTTGAACAAGAACTGTCGATGCATTGTCTCGGCTAGTTTCTAAGCCCTCTTCAAGCAGCTGCGCAGCACGCCGGTAATAGTCGTCTTGCAGCTCCGGCGGCTGCCGGGCAGCGCAAAGCTCGTAGATCCCGGCGAGCCCATAATATGTCTGTACGAAAAAAGGATCGATTGCCAGAGAGCGCTCAAAAGTATCGATGGCGGAAGGACAGTCGTTGTCCAAGGTTGCAAGTAGATTGCCGTATTCATTGCGGATGACTGAGTTCTGTGGGCTTAGCGCAAGTGCACCCTGGTAATAATTCTTTGCCTGTTGCAGCAGCTCCTGACTGCGAGCATCTTCGAGGCTGCTGATGTTCGCCCAGCGCGTGCTCAGCCGCGCCAGGTTCGCCGTGTGGTCAGTGTTCAGGGGGTTAATGCGTTGTGCCTCTAGCAGGCGCGCGCGCGCCGTCTCTAACAGCTCACGCTGCATCGCTTCGTCTGTAGTGACGGCCGATTGTTCTAGGTAGGCGCGGCCGAGGAAAAGATAATAGAAATCTTCAACCGGCGCGAGTTCGATGGCGTGCTCGTAGATTGCAATTGGCGCCTCCCATGCTTGCGGGTTATTTGCTCTGCTGGCCTGGCTGTCGAGCGGACGGGCCTGCTTGTAGACGATATCTGCCTGAATGATGCGTATATTTGTAGTGTTCACGAGGAATAAACCAGCGACAATCACCAGCGCTAATGTCGCAAATCCGGCGAAAGTTCCGCCCTGCCGTGATCGTGTAATTCTTCTATAAGCAATTCCGAATGGGACAACAAGTAAGATGCTGACGACGAAGGCATAGAATAGGGTCAAGAACGCCGCAAAACGGTTGGCGCTGTAGATGAGGCGCTGAAGGTCGGGCATCGGTTGTGGCGGCCCAAAGAAAATGGTGCTACGTATCTGGTACGCGTGCAGATATGCATAAAAGAAGCCGATGGCGATTGACGTGACGGCCATCAGGATCCCAGGTGCTGCATAGGAGCTCCATTTCCCTCCCCACAACAAATAGAGGATAGCGGCGCAGGCCAGCAGCAGCACCGTCCCATACACGCCTGTTCCGGCGATTAGTACCGGAATGGACAGCGCCAGACCCGCCGCGGCCGTAAAGCCAGCGACCTCACTGGCCCGCCGGCGCCTCTGAAACAGCCACAGCGCAGAAAAAAGGCAGAGGGCGCTCCACATGAGTATCAGTCCCTGGCCGAGCAGTTGCGAGGCGCCGTTAGCCCCACTATCAGACTGAAGAAATCGCGTAGCGAAACCGGCGAGTACGAGGACGATGAAGAGACCACCTGCCGTCTGATAATTTCGGGGCTTGCGGGCCATGGTTGGAGTGGAACTTGCGATAATGCCTTGCCGTACCATTTCACTCAGGCTTGCGAGTGTGCCCAGAATCCACGTGAGGATGATAAGTAGAAAGATAAACGGAGAATCAATGAATCCCTGACCTGGATGGATGAAGAATGCCTGATGGACGATATCGGCGGCCGACGGCACGTCAGAGATTGTTTGCACCGTCACATCAGGGGGCTGGGAGTAGTTCATGAACTCATAGCCAAGAATGCCAATGATGACGGTCATTACAAACGTGGCAGCCAACACGGGGCTGAGCCAGGTTGGGCCGGAGCTGGCAAGGCGCTGACGCCAGCGCCTTCGCGACCGCCCGGGCGCTTCGGCCGCTGCTTGCTCCTGCTCCCGATATCGTGGGAGGACATAGCCAACCAGTAGCATAAGCGCCACGTAGACAAAGAAATGAACCCTCGTAGCAGCAATCGCAATGCCGAAATGGATTTCAACATAGTGTGCGACGAGCGCAGCCACTAGGCCCATCAGTAACAAGCGGTCTACCTGGAACGGGTCGTTCGTTCCATCCGCGGCAGCCGGTCCCGTGCTGGCGAACAGAGCATAATAGACGAGGTAAAGAGCAAGACCGGCAATGCTACCGAAGGGAATGGCCACGCCTACGTAGACCAGGCCTAGAAGCCGGGTGATGATCAGGGCGCCTAAAATGGCGCCGGCGATCCAAAGTCCGATTAGCACGTTTCTATCGCGATCTGTGCGAACGACCCCGAGCCAACGGAACCCATAATAAAAGACGCTTAGATAAAGCGCTTGCCAGATCAGGAACCCGAGCGCGCCCGTAATTATTAACGCATCGAAAGTCTCGTTGTGTGAGCGGTCGGGCGATGCGTTCCTCGCCTCTAAGGTCGCCAGTTCTGGAACGTAAAAGCGGTTATAGGCTACATACATCGATTCAGGCCCATAGCCTATTAGCGGGCGAAGAAAGTTAAAGCGGTCTGTCTCGCCGTCAGGGTATACAAGAGGTTCGTGGGGACTCAGCAGCTCAAGGGCTCCCTGCCAGATCAAGACACGGACGCGTCCGGTTCCCCGCTCCGCCTCCAGGAGGCGACCAAAGCGTCCTACCGTGGGCAATTGCCGCCAGGCATCAACAGTTTCGATGACCCGGCCGCTTAAGGTTTGCGCCGGCGTTTGCGACTCGTCAATTTGAGGCGCCAGGTTGAATAAACCAAGCCAGACCATGGCTACGGCTGTGAGCATAAGCCAGCTGAGCCACAACCAGCGCCATCCCCGGCGCATAGCTACCATGATAAAGATTAAGACAGCGACGATGCCCAGAGCACCGGCAAATGCAGCAAGAGAGGCTGCAGGACCCGCGAGGCTTGACAGCCGACCTGTGGATGTAATCAGTCGAATCAAAAGGTAGATCGCACCGCCAGAGACGATCATCCCCAAAATTACCAGAAGCAGTGCACGGCTCAGATCGTTCAGGCCGAAGCGACCTTTCTCCGTGACGGCGTTGCGCAGTGAGACAAGAAGAATGAGAACCAGGGCAAACATGCCGATCATAAGACCCAGCATGGGTCCCCGGCTGCCGGACCAGTATATGGCGACAAGTTGTATGGCAACGGTGAAAATATAGACTGAGGAGCGAACGACGTCTGCGTATGACAGCTCCTCGTCGCTCAGAATGTTGGTAAAGGCGTCGACGATGCGCACTATGGTCAGAGGAACTGCCATTATTAGGTACGCGGCAATGAAAATCGCATTGCCCATATGCCCGGCGATGCGGTCTTGCACGTTTCCACCCCAGGGAAGGGGATCGAGACCATAATGCTGTAACAGGCCGTAAAGACTAACGGGAATGCTGGTAATGATTACGGTAGTGACGAGGCGGTTAATCTGTTCGCGACGGCGCAGCGTTTGGGCGGCCAGCGCAAAGATGACGATGTAGGCGAGAGTCGTATACGTTCCTTGAAGGCGTTGGTAGGAGCCGGCCCAGCTAGTGCGAGGAACTACAGAGAACGCAGTGGAAATCAAATAAATGACAACCAGGAAAAATACCGCTAAGACAAAGGGCATGCGCCAGATCGAATCATCCGAGCGCCACCGCAACCAGCTCAGATCGTTCCAGCCCCTGCGGTCGATAAATCCTACCAACCACATGCCCGCCATGAGTAGAGCCATAGATCGGACTAGCGTCAGTTTGTCCGGTTCAAAAACGCGGTCGGAGTGGATGTTGAAGAAAAGGGGGGCGCCAATGACGGCGAGAAGAATGCCCGCCTCAATAAGCCCGTCACACCATGAAGCAAGTTTTGTTGGCATCAAAAAAGGTTCTCAACCCGGCAAGATATCGCATAGTAATTCACCACACAAACGCAGCGGATCTTATCTGAATGACGGAAGCAGGGCAACCGCTTACCACGGCGCGCCAGCTCCTCTAACTCGGAGCCAGGTGCGCGGCGGAATGACTATTCAGAGCGTCCCGGTACACGCTGTAGACTGTTTGCACCATACGTTGCTCCGTGAACTCCCGCAACACACGCTCGCGTCCCCTGGCGCCCATTTCTTTACGCAACCCAGGGTCTGCCAACAGCCTGGACATCGCCGCAGCTAACGCCGCCGGCTGCTTCGGAGGCACGACAATGCCCGTTACATCGTGTTGCACGACGTAAGAAGTGCCGGTGCCCAATTCGGTCGTTACACAAGGTACTCCCGCGGCCATAGCTTCAAGCAAAACTTTGCCAAAGGCTTCGGCCCGCGAATTTGCAGGTAGGACAAACAGGTCAGCGCTGGCATACAGGCACGGCAACGCAGCGTCGGGGACTTCGCCGAGGAATCTGACGCGGCGCCCAAGGTTCAGTTCAGCAGCGAGATGTTCCCACTTCGATCGCATAGGTCCGTCGCCGCCGATAAGTAGCCGTGCGTCTAAAGCCTGAAACGCTGTGAGAAGATCGTCGACGCCCTTATAATAGCGGTGCCGGCCCACGAATAGCACAGTTGGCCGCTCCGCTTTCTCCACCAGCGGCGACGCGTCGATAAAGGCTTCCGGATCTACAGAGAGGGGGACGATCGTGCATTTTTCGCGGAACAACTGGAGAAAAGGTGAGCTGCCGGCATAGCGGTCGCTCGTCGCCAAGATCCGCTGGCAGTTCCTCAGCACGCGGAGCAATAGCGGGCGGTACAGCATAAGAATTTCGCGCTGTCGAACGACATCGCTGTGGTAGGTGATCACGTAAGGTCGTCCGCGACCGGAGATCAGTTGGCCAATCTCCCCGACAGGATAGGGAAAATGAAGATGCGTTATGTCGGGTTGCAGCGCGCGAAGCGTGCGAAAAAGTTCTGTACTCAAAGGTGTGGATGCCATTGTTGCC
>JAICPS010000369.1 GCA_025929715.1 Anaerolineae bacterium
CATTGCTTAGAATGTATATGCGCGCCAACGAAGTCGGCTGCTCCAGAAAATGTTGCTCTACCCGGTAGTCCCGCTTTTCATATTCAGAAATTAACTTCGGAACGCTATCAGGGTTATTCTTCAACAGCGAGATAGCCTCGGGCCAGAGCTTCAGCCGCGGAAAGGCCGGAAACACCTTTGGCGCCTGCGCTCCGTTCAAAACAACCACGTCGTCAGACAGAAAGCCATGCTCGCGCGCGTGCAGCGCCGCCGCCAGTGTAGACTTGCCGCAACCCTTGTCCCCGGCGAAGATCACCCCGTCGCCCTCAATTGCCACGGCGCTGGCGTGTAAGACGAGATAGCCTCTCTGCAAAAGAACGGTGGCGATAAGCGGGCCAAGGATGGGAATACGTAGTAACGAGTCCCGCACGTCGGGCTGCGGCCAGACCAATATTTCGCAGCCGTCACGCACGCAAAATGCGCCAATTCGGCCCCACGAAAAGTACGACGTGTTTGCATTTGCATGATACAGCGCGCCTCCATCATCTTCCGGCGACTTCTCGGGAGCCCAGTCGACGACGCCGATTCGGATCGCGACGTCCACCGCCGATTCGGCCGCTGCACAAGGTAATTCAGGGAGTTGAATTTCCGAGGCAATAGTAAGGTTGAAGGCTTTATAGAGGTTGGTAGTGGTCTCGATGTCCGATTATCCTCTGGCTCCGTATGGCTTGCGCATTGATGGACTATTTCGCGGACTCTCTCTTGAAACAGGTTCTAGTCCGATAAAACACACCTGCAATACCGCTCACGCCCCTTCCTTCTCCAGCGGAGGTAACGCCGCGTAACGCCGATAACTATCCGTGCCGCCGATGATGATACGCCCTTCGCGCTCCACCCAGGCGTGCGCGACCAGTTGCCCTGCCCCATTCATCGCAACGCCAATGCGCAAAGTCGCCGCATAGCCCCGTCGCTTGAGCAACAGTCGTGTCACGATTGCTTGGGGCAGACAGGTCGCCGCCGGCGTATAACGGCTGGCAGTTCTCACCGACCACACAATGCGCCTGACGACACGCTCCGGCGCCACTCCAGCTGAGCCCGGGTCTTGCCCCAGCAACAGGCGTCGCATCCACGGAAAAGGGAGCAGGCGTAGCATGACGGCCACCAATCCCAGCAAAATCGCGGCTTCTACGAGCAAAAAATAATCCGCTGCCGGAAAGGCCAGGAACTTACGAATGCGTTCCATTCTTTACCTGAATCAGCTTCTCCTCCTGCAAATCTGCCAGAATAGCGAGTAGATGGCGCTCGCAATCCTCGGCGGGCACGTCATATTCTTCCAGTAGTGCGTCCAGGACGTTGCCGACGGACCGTGATTCCTGGATCAAATCCCAGACTCTTGCCCCCACTTCATTCAAGCTGTAATAAACACCGCTTGTTAAATGAAGGATGGCTACCTCGCCGCCCAGATCGGTCGAGACCTGAGCTCTGACTGCAACGACAATCGAATCTTTCGTAATCATAACCTGATAATCCTGAGGCGTTGTATGGGGACTCCGGATCTAAACGTCTTTGTGGGAAAGTGAGATTTGTGGAGAGCACGACGGCCGCCTGCTCGCCCTCGAGGCAGGCTCCGCCGCAGGTATGAAAATACCAGTCGAGAAAAGTTTGTGAAAGCTCTCCGGAGCGGTGGCTACGACAGAGAGCCATTAGAATGAGAGGATGTTTGCTTACTCCGCCTAGCGCCTGATATATCTACCATGGCCGCGCGTGCGACGCAGCCGCCTCTTTCCGTCTTTGGCGCTTTCTGGCACTTTCTCCAACATATCCGCCACAATCTTTAGTTTGTACGAGCGATCCAGAGCATCCAGCAAAATCTGCACGCGCTTGCTTGGCGTGCAGGCCCTGTCAATAACGGCCAACATATCCGCAAATGGCCCATCCTTGATACGCACCACGTCGCCAGGTTTGAACGGAGACGTGGCTTCCGCCCTTGCTGCGTCCAGTTCACGGATTTTACGCTCCACCATGCCGATAACCTCATCGGGCACGGGAATCGCAACGTCGCCAAAGGACACCAGATAGTTCAAACCTGGTATCCACTTCCAATTGGCGGGGCTACCCGCAGTGAGGTTAAAGCGGGCAAAGAGATAGCCGGGAAACAGAGGCCTGCGCTGCTGTTTCCGCGCTTTGTCCGACGTCGCCGGCATCATTGGCAAGTAGGCCTCAAGATCACGTTGATCCAACGCAGAAGCAACGCGCTTCTCGGCAAATGTCTTGGTATGTAAAACGTACCAACGCTCCATAGGACACTGTCTCCGCCTTGGTAACCCTCGATAGCCCGCACGAGAGAAAGAAAGAAACGAAGTCACCAGATAGTCGTTCCGCCTATCCAGGTCAAGTAATTCTTTGCTGCTGCGAAGCAGCTTACATAAACTTACGCGCCAATACAAATACGAGCGCCGAAACGCGACTCTCGCTGCGTAAGAACAGTAAACTTAGACCCGAGACGATTGGCTGCGTTTTGCTCTCCGCCAGCAGTGAAATACACAATGTGAGCTCACCGCGACCATCCGCCCAATACCCGGTATATTAGCGCCGGTACCGCTCCAGTCAAGTAGACTGGACAACCCTAGTTAACTTATATCATACTATGTTAATGTTTAGTCGGCAACTCTTACAATGACCCTTACAATGTCAGACAACACGGCCGGGCATTGAGTGGTATTTGCGGAATCGTACACTTTGATGGAGCGCCTGTCGAAACTGTAGCAGTTCGGCGAATGGCAGAGGCAGCCGCCCACCGCGCACCACATGGCATCCATTACTGGCAGGGCGCCGACGCCGGCATGGCACACCTGTCGTTAAAGGTCGCACCAGAGTCGCTACACGAACATCAGCCGCTGCTTACAACCGATGGAGATCTGGTCCTCGTTGCCGACGCCCGCGTAGACAATCGCCATGACCTGATCCAAATGCTCTCTGGCAAGGGTTTTCTCTGTGATTCCGAACCGGCAGATGCAGATCTGATCCTCGCTGCCTATAGATGCTGGGACCTGGAAGCGCCGGCCCATATTATTGGTGACTTCGCCTTCGCCATCTGGGATGCTCGCCAGCGCCACCTGTTTGCTGCCCGCGATCCAATGGGCATGCGCGCCCTGTACTATCGCTCTGAGCCACGACGCCTGCTCTTTGCCACAGAAGTAACGCAAATCCTGGCAGCGCCCAATGTGCCGGTTCGCCTGTTTGAGCCGGCGGTGTACGCGCATCTCGCAGCCAATTTCGATCGGCAAGATTGGACCTTTTACGAGGGCGTCGAGCAATTGAAACCTGGCCACGCGCTTCTCGCTTGCGGCGATCAACAGCGCACCTGGCGCTACTGGGACATCGACTTCGAACGCCGCATTCGCTACCGTGACGAGCGAGAATATGCCGAACACCTCCTGGCGCTTCTACAGGAAGCAGTACGCTGTCGCACGCGCTCGCTCAACCCGGCCGGGATTTTGCTCAGCGGGGGTTTAGATTCGGGCAGCATTGCATCTACTTTCGGCTGGATGCAAAAACGAGGTCTTCTCGATTACAACGCTCCCTTACATACCTATAGCTGGGCCTTCACCGAATTAGCGGAATGCGATGAACGGCATATTAGTGACATCGTAGTCCGTCACTACAATCTCCCGGCGACCTATATCCCCGCCGAATCAGAATATCCGCTCAAAGGCTATCCAGAACAGGGGCCGGATCGCGATGAACCCTTCGATGGTCCCTTTCGGCCGTTAATCGAAGCTGCGCTCAGTCGGGCGCAGCGCCACGACGTCAGAACGCTACTGATAGGAGGCCGTGGCGATCTGGCTATGGGCTCCAGGATTTTCGACTATCTTGGCCTGCTCGTTCATGGCCATTGGCACACCTTAATCAATGATCTGCGCGCCCAGAGTCATTCGACCGGCCGGCCCATGCGCGCTGTGGTCAAAATGTATCTTTGGGCGACCGCTCAGTCCGCCCTGTGGCCGACTGGACAGGCCGAATGGCTGCGGCAGGTATTGCGACGCGCCTTAAAACGGCCAAGACCGCAATTATCTTTTCCAGACTGGATCCAGCCTTCTTTTGCCAAGCAAATAAGACTGGACAGCATGCGCCCCGCCCCTTCAGCCACACAGCCCCCGCGAGATCCCGCTCGACGAGAACGGTACGATGCCATTTTCTCCGCGGTGAACATGCGTAGCGCGGTGTGGGCCGACCGCATGGCCGCGCGCTATCGCATGACGATCGCCGATCCCTGGAGCGACCGGAGAATCGCCAGCTTTAGCATGGCCGTTCCCCAACGCTTGTTAAACCGTCCGGGCGACGAAAAACGACTGGTACGCCAGGCAATGAGCGGCGTCATGCCCGAGGCCGCCCGTCAGGCCGCCACAAAGATCGTCCCGCTACCCCTTTACGAAAAGGCGTTAAAAGAGTTGGCGCGCGATCAGGTCCTTGCTCTGCTTCACAACCCCAAAGTAGCGGCGCGCGGCTACATCTCGGAGCAAATGCTAAACGAATACTACCAATCCTACTGTGCAGGGACAGCATCGAGTCCCCACTTCTGGTATACGCTGACCCTCGAAGCCTGGCTGCGAGAGCACTTGTAATCGTTCAATCATTTCTGATATACTGTTTTCAGGGCTAGGATGTTCGCCGCTGAAAGTCTTCAGGAAAGATTAGAATATTTTAATAAGCGCCAGTGTCGGCGAGCGGCCTATGGCTTAATATGGCAGATCAGGAGACTAATATGCAGTCACTCTCGGAAATTTCTTCCAAATCGGATGTTCCCTCACAATCATCGAAAAAAACGTATGAAATGCCGCAGTTGCATCACTGGGGTAACATCGAGGTGCTTACGCAAGTTGGGCGGACCACAGTGGGAACGGATGTCTGGCCGGCCGGACAGGAGTTTCCGCCTGGAAGCGTAAACCCACCTGGTCATTAGAATCGTTAGGCAACCTGGCTGCTTTGGCCCCGACTGCATCTGATCGCGCTAGGTTCGTTGTCCTTCAATTAGA
>JAICPS010000679.1 GCA_025929715.1 Anaerolineae bacterium
AGACTTTATCACCCTTCATACGGCCGCATCCGCGCAAACCGAAGGCATGATCAGCGCCGATGCAATTGCGCAGATGAAACCTGGCGTTCGCATCGTCAACGCCGCCCGCGGCAAGCTCATTGACGAAGCCGCTGTCGCTGCCGCCCTCAACGACGGCCGTATTGCGGGCCTCGCCGTGGACGTCTACAGCAAGGAGCCGCCCGTGGACAACCCGCTCATCGGTCTTCCTAACGTCCTGCACACCCCCCACCTCGGAGCAAGCACCGAAGAGGCGCAGCGTGCGGTCGCTTCCGAAATTGTGGACCAGGTGCTCGATGCGCTGCGTGGCGCCAACTATCGCAATGCCCTGAACATGCCACTTCCAGGTGGTTCGGAGCTTGTTGCCGCCCGGCCCTACGTGGCCCTCGCCGAGAAAATCGGTGTCCTGCACAGCGCCTTGGCTCAGACGGCCATCCAGCGTGTAGAGATCGAAGTCAGCGGCGACGACATAAATCATCTTGTGCGACCCGTTGCCGCAGCGCTGCTCAAAGGGCTTTTGCAGCGCACGGATGGTGAATCCGTTAATTACATTAACGCGCCCTTACTTGCCGAAGAAAAGGGCATTTCCGTTTCCCAGACAAGAGGAGTTTCCGGCGCCGATTACCCTAATCTCATTTCCTGTCGCGTTCAGTGGCAGGGTGGGCAGCGCACGTTGGGCGGCGTCTTGTTTGCGGGAAGCCAGCCACGCATTGTACAGGTCGACAACTACCAATTAGATGCCAACCCCAAAGGGAGTGTGCTCATATTACAGAACAAAGACGTTCCAGGCGTAATCGGCCAGGTGGGGACAATCCTCGCCGCCTATGACGTCAATATCGGCGAATGGCGCATGGGCCGCGAGTCGCCAGGTGGAGAGGCGCTGTCGTTTATCAATCTCGATAGCGACCCACCCCCACCGGTCCTACAGGCCCTCGAGAAAATTCCGGCGATTACGAACGTGAAACTGGCCACCCTGTAAAACGATTTTGCAAATCGTTCCTCACGGTGCCGCTATCTTGACAGCAAACGGACAGCCACTCATACTTACAATAGGTCACCCATTCAGGAGGGATAATGCCTAAACACGGCGAGAAATCACGCGCCTTTTATGAGCGCGCCAGAAGGGTCATACCCTATGGCGTCAACTCAAATTTCCGCTATTGGGGCGATGATGACACGCCGGTCGTCGCCGACGCGCGCGACGCTTATGTTTACGACTTCGACGGCAAGCGCTATATCGACTACCGTCTGGGCTTTGGCCCCATTATCCTGGGCCACTCCGATCCATTTGTTCTAGAACGAGTTAAGAGTGCCATCGACCATGGCATCACCTTTGCTGCGACCCAGGAATATGAAGTTCGGGTGGCCGAACGCATTGTCGAAATGTGCCCAGGCGTAGACATGGTGCGCCTTACGAATACCGGCTCAGAATGCACCATGCACGCTCTGCGCTTTGCCCGCGGCTATACCGGACGCGACATCATCCTCAAATTTGAAGGCTCCTACCACGGCGCGCACGACTACGTCCTGTGGTCTACTGCGAGCGGCAAAATCGACAAACAAGGGGACCGCCATCGCCCCGTTGCCTACAAACAGAGCGACGGCATCCCTGAGGTGATGCGCGATCTAGTGCAGCTATGCCCGTGGAACGATGTGGAAACCCTCGGCGACATTCTCCAAGAGCGAGGAGAGGAAATCGCAGCCATCATCGTCGAGCCCCTTCTGGGCAATGCCGCCGCCCTCATGCCGCAACCCGGCTACCTGCAGTTTCTGCGCGAGCAGTGCGACGAATACGGCATCGTCCTCATATTTGATGAAGTAAAAAGCGGTTTTCGCATTGCGCCAGGCGGCGCGGGCGAGTATTTCGGCGTGCTTCCCGACATCTCCACCTTCGCCAAAGCCATGGGAAACGGTTTTCCCATCGCCGCCATTGGCGGTAAGAAAGAAATTATGATGACGGTCGGGCCTGGCAAGACTTTTCATGGCGGTACATACGCCGGGAACGTAGTCTCCACCGCCGCAGCCGATGCCACCCTTGAGTACATTCAGACGGGCAAAGTGTTTGAGCAGATTAACCACATCGGCGGCAAGCTAATGAGCGGCATTGACGAGATTCTGAATCGACATCGCGTCCCCCACCACGTCAGCGGCACGCCGGGCATATTCGGCGTCATTTTGTCAGAGCGCAAGCCGCGCGACTGGCGCGATTTAGCCGAAGCAGACTGGGATCTTTACGAGAAGATAGTGACATACA
>JAICPS010000261.1 GCA_025929715.1 Anaerolineae bacterium
AAGTCCGCCCCGGCAGCCAGCACGCGCGACGCAATGTGCATGACGTACTCGTGCGAGACGTCCGAGTACGAGAAGACGACCTGGTGAACGTCATTCTCTGTAATCAACTTCTCCAGTTGCGCCTCAGGGTAGATTGGAACGCCCTCAGGATAAAGCTCGCCGCTTAACTGTGGAGGATAACGACGCTCGTCGATGTTGGGAATCTGTGTCGCGGTAAAAGCCACGACCTGATAACGCTCATCATTTCGAAACACAGAGTTAAAGTCATGAAAATCACGGCCGGCGGCGCCGGCGATAATAACACGTTCACGGGTTTTTCGGGCCTGCATAGTCACTCCTTTTGCTATTAGATAACTGTTTATGGATACGCATACAGAATGCGTGAATATTATGTTGATCTGTGTTGATGTTATGCAAAGTAATGCTATAATGCCTCCACATTGAGTGACATAATCTGCTAATTACGACCCGGATCGCGTTTCTATTAGTTCCCCGTGACGCTTCCATAACCATGTAGATGGCACAGGAGAGTCAGGCGATGGAAGAACAAATCTTCGCCTTTCTTAGCTTTCTTAAGCAACAGTACAAATACTCCGACAATACCATTGCCGCGTACAAGAATGATCTTACCCAGTTCATGCGATTTCTGCATGCTCAAAACGAAGACGTTTCCCGCTGGCACGAGGTTTCGGACAATTTGGTCCAGCGCTATGTGAAGCATATGAAAGAGCAACCGTACGCCTCTTCGTCGGTGGCGCGCAAGGTTGCAGCAATTAAATCCTTTTTTCATTTCCTTGCCAGACGTGAAGTTGTCGTCGCCGATCCCACCATGAAGGTCGATTCGCCAAAGGTAAAGAAGCGCCTACCTCATACCTTGACCGAAAATGACATTGATTCGCTTCTAGCAGCGCCCAGGCGCGAAAAATCACCGAAGAATCTGCGCGACACGGCGCTCCTAAATCTCCTTTACGCTACCGGAATGCGCGTCACAGAAATTGTCTCCTTGCGACTTCAGGATCTGGATCTCGAGCAGTCAATTCTATATTGTCCGGGCAAGGAAGGTCAGGTACGCGTTTTGCCTTATAACGGTGGTACCCATGAGGTACTCGTCTCATACCTGGAAATGGGCAGGCCGCATCTGGTTAAGAATGAGGACGAAGATGCTCTATTCCTGAACCATCGCGGACAACAGCTCACACGCCAGGGCCTATGGCTTATTATTAAGGCCTATGCTCGGCAGGCCAAACTTACCGGAGACGTCACCCCGCACACACTACGCCACAGCTTCGCCGCCCACAAACTGGAAAGCGGCGCCGACCTCCAGCGTGTTCAACAGCTCCTGGGTCACGCAAATATTTCCACAACTCAAATTTACACGCAGCTAGCTGAGGGCGAAGAAGAATAGGCCGGAGAGCCACACCTCCCAAAGTCAGCGCCGCAACCCGTTATGGATCAGTTTATCACGACACAACAGATCGACGAAGCAGCCGACGCCATTCGCCGGCGAACGGCATACGCGCCGCGAATTGGTCTCGTCTTAGGTTCCGGTCTCAGCAGCCTTGCGGATGCCGTAATGGATGCCGACATTCTGCCCTTTGCTGCGCTTCCCCATTGGCCAACGTCCACAGTCGCCGGGCATAGCGGGCGCCTCGTCTTGGGTACGCTCGAGGAAAAACCCGTTCTGGTCATGCAGGGCCGGGTTCATTTCTACGAGGGCTATAGCATGAGCCAGATCACCATGCCCGTTCGCGTGATGCAGCGGCTGGGCATTGATACGCTCATCCTTACCAATGCTGCCGGTGGTCTGAATCCGGACTTTCTCGCAGGGGACTTGATGCTGATCAACAACCATATCAATTTCCTGGGCCTTGCCGGTAACAATCCGCTCCGTGGACCGAACGACGACACCGTTGGGCCTCGTTTCCCGGATATGACCGCGCCATACGATCCGGAGTTGCGCAGCCTGGCTCACAATGTCGCCGCAAGTCAGGATATTACACTCCGCGAAGGCACGTACGCCTACGTCGCCGGACCCAGTTACGAAACCCCTGCCGAGCTGCGCTTCCTTCTCACCGTGGGCGCTGACGCTGTGGGCATGTCCACGGTTCCGTCGGTAGTCGTCGCTCGCCACGGTGGCATGCGTGTTCTGGGAATTTCCACGATCACCAATCTGGCGACGCCAGACCCGGCCCCAGGACAGGAAACAAGCCATCAAGAAGTGCTGGAAGTCGGCCGGATCGTCGTGCCGCGGCTTACGCGGCTCATTCACGGTATTCTCCAACGCCTTTGAATGGATCGCGTCTACGTCTTTCTCATCCGCAATGACGTATGGATCTATATCATTTGCGGCCTTGGGCTATTGTGGTACCTCAATGAACTATTCCGAGGTCAGGGCGCATTGCGCCGTGCCATGTTCGGTCTGGAACGAGAGACCGCCCTGCGCACCCGCAACAAGGCGTTACTCTTTGTCTTCATCTTTGGCGCCATCGCCGCCTCCGTCACTTACGTCAACTCAGCGATTCGCCCCAATTTACCGCCAGAACTGTTGCGACCTCCCACACCGACGATTAACGCCAGCTTTGCGCCTACAATCGCGCCAACAGAAGCCACGCCTGAACTTCCCGCTACACCTACATCTCCGATAGCCCCCACCGTCACCCTATCCGGACAGCCATCCCAGTCTGTAACTGGCACGTTTACGACTACGTTAGGGGCGCCGCAGGATACGCCAATGCCTGCGAACACTCAGGCGCCTAGTACCGAGGAACAGATATCCGGCTGCACTCCCGACGCGATCATATCCGAACCCCGCGAAGGCGCCACCGTGCTCGGTCTCCTCAACGTCTTTGGCAGCGCCAACACTGAAGATTTCGGCTACTACGAGATCGACATCAACGGTCCACAAACGAACCAGCGCTGGGCGTCACTCGTCGGCCGTCGCATTGTTCAGCCAGTCCAGGACGGTATCCTCGCCGGAAATGTGAACCTCTCCCCCTGGGCGGCAGGCGCCTACGAAATACGACTGACGATCTCCAACCAGGACGAACAAATCACACATCAATGTAGCGTTTCAATCTTGCTGCGAACAGGTGCTGAAGAATAAGATACGCATCAGGTGACCGGCACTTTGGACGTGCCGGTCACCTGCGGACAAGAACCCTCACTCACCGCTTCGTTCATAGAAACATAGCATCGTATTGCCGTACGTCCGGCTATCCTGTAAACCAATGCCGTCAAAGTTCAGTTCCTCGTATTCTTTCGGATCGACTTGCACAATCACAATGCCCGTCTGATTAAGGAAACGTGCAGGATCCTTGTCAAGCGTCTGTAGCACCTTTTTCCAGATATTGCGGTACTGCGGCGGAGCCACGAAAATATAATCAAATGGGCGGAATTTCCCCGCCCGCAAATAGGCAAATGCATCGACGCGTTTCACTGTCGCGCCGTCGGTCAACCTTGTATGCGTCAGGTTGTCGTGAATCGTCTGGATAGCTGCCCGTTCCGTGTCCAGAAAGACCACTTCAGAAGCGCCGCGGCTCAGCGCTTCGATGCCCACCTGGCCGGTGCCTGCGAAGAGATCAAGCCAGGTTGTTCCGGGCACTGCGTGCGGCCCGAGAAGATTGAACATATTTTCTTTGATGCGGTCCATGATCGGCCGTGTTTTATCCCCCGGCACCATTTTCAGTTTGAACCCCTTAGCCCGGCCGCTTATCACGCGCATTAATGTTTCACCTCACTTCCAGTTCCGCAAACCGCAGATTGTCTGCAATTTGCTCTTCTACACTATTCAAGAGTGGCAAGCGCCAGCCCTCACTCTGAACCCACATGCCGGTAGAAAGAACATAATTTCCGGGAGCAAGCGTCGCCGGCAGGCGCAGACGATGCACATCGCGCACGTACTTGTCCATTGGCCAGCGACTGGTTGGAAATTCCCCCGGATTAAGCTTATCCGACTGCGCCGGCGGCGTGCCCGTCGCATCCAGTAAGTGTAGGAACACCTGGAAATTGACGTCCATGTCCCGCTCTGCTTTCCAGTATAGCGTCACTTCCACGGTCTCGCCGCGCTCGGCCCGCGCGGGCGCCTCATATCCAATCAAAGCCATCTGACCGCCAAAATCGGCAAAAGTATCGTGCTCTGCAGGAATCGCCGTCCAGCCACGCGACCGGTAGTGGAACAGGCCCTGCCAGTGGGCAAATAGAAAAATCATGAGAAACAGCGCCGCAACAACCACAGCCGGTACCAGGCGCCTGCTGCTGCCATAAGTATCGCAAGCCGGTGACCGTGCCTCGAACCCCTTCGTAGTAACGACTTCAGTCGTCCCCGCTCCTACACGGCGAGCCAGTAACCAGGCCAGCCCACCGCTCACGATTATCGCAGCCGCCGTAATCAGCCAGGCCACCTTGCGCTCTGCCGTATTCTCAAACGACACGTCCACCGTATGCTCGCCCTCTGGCACAGGAACGACAAGAAATCCTTCAGGGCGACCCAGTTCAGTTTCGACTGCCACGCCGTCTACGCGCGCCTCCCAGCCGGGGAACGCAAAGAGAAAAAGGCGCAAAAGGAAACCTCGGTCGGATGAAACGCGATATCTAGTGTGAAGTGGCGTGACCACCTCCCCCTCAGCGGTCGTTCCCTCGGGTAGTGTCGCTCGATTAACCCTGTCAAGCCCCGCACCGCCGAAAAACTGATCGATCATGGCATCGTTGGGGCGCGGCAGTATCTCCACCGTGCGCGGCACAAAATCCGCCGTCGAGGTGGTTCCCAGCCATCTTCCCTGGCGTTCAATGGCCATAACCGCCCGCGCGCTCGTGTCCCAGGGGACTTCAGGCCAGGGAGGTGGCATGGTCAACGGTAGCGCCAGTACTAGCACCAATAGGATCAGCAATACAGCAAGCCAATTACGAACGACCCGGAGGTGACCGGCACTTTGGAAGTGCCGGTCACCTGAGTGCGCCAGGCAATCCAGGAGCGATTGCACGCCGATTCCTGCCAGAATTGCCAGTACGGCTGCAGCCGGCCCCAACAGCCGCCACGGAAACTGTAGAAAGGGCAACAGGGGAACCACTTCCCAGATCGGGGTAGAAGCCGCCGTCATCATGAAAATCAGACCGGCGGCGGATAAGGCAAAAAACAGCGCCTGCCCGCGATGGCGTGCAAATCCCGTCACGATGCCGGCGACCCCCAGCATCGAAAGGAGCCACTGCGCCATGCCCAGGTTCAGTGTGAATTCCGGCTCTGTCGCTCCCCAATCCAGCCATTGTGTAGGTCCCAACAACTCGCCGATTCCTAAAAAATGATTGCGAAAGTCAAAGTGGCCACCGTCGCCAATGAGGCTGTTCAGGTTAACCGCGTCCTGTTCCAGAGCCACGGGCAGCCAGAAAAACGCGGCGACTCCCACCGCGAGGCCCAGCGCCAAAATCATCCAGATACCACGCTCGTTAGACAGGCCGATCCCGGGTCTGTCGCTGGCATTCTCTGCTGTCTCCGACAGCGAGCGCGTCGCGTTCTCCCATAGTACCCACGCCAGTAGCAGTGCAAAAAACACCATCGCCATCAAATTGTGCGAGACGATCACGGCGGCAGTGCTCAATACCGCCGCCAGAAACGAGATCGCGCTGCCGGTGCGCTGTAGCCGGCCCAGTGCCCAGAGAGACAGCGGGAACAGGCCGAAGCTGAGCGTCTCGGCCAGGTCGCCTCTGGCGTGAGGATCGACGTACAGAAAATACGGTGAGAATATGAAGGCAGCCGCGCCAACGATTGCTCCGGACCGTCCCCACCAGTCACGCACAAAGGCATATACGCCGGCCGCGCCAAGCAGAAAAGAGAGAACAAAGACAACCTTCACGCCGAGCACGGCGTTCATCCCCGAAATCAAAGTCGCCGGCAGGCCCAGATAATACGCCAGCGGCGCGTAGTAATTGAAAATAGGATACCCAAAGCCGAAATAAAAGTTGGGCGCCCAACGGGGATAAAGCACACCGCCGCGAACCAGCCGCGCCAACTCGGCTAGCCGAAAAATGTGCAGTTCGGCGTCGGTTTCTGCAGGTAAACTGGCTCTAGATAAGAAAGGCCACGCGGCAATTACCACCAGACCAAGAAGCGCAATGATTTGCAGGTCGAGGCGATTCCAAAGCCGCTTCATGCTTGAACAGCTCATGAACTGCTCAGGCAATTAACTCCACAATTTGTTCGGGGTGTTCGGCCACTCGCACTCCGGCGGCCTGTAATGCCTCTATTTTTCCTTCTGCGGTACCCGACCCGCCCTCGACAATCGCTCCTGCGTGTCCCATTCTCCGTCCCGGCGGCGCCGTGCGTCCCGCGATAAAAGCCGTAACGCTTTTGGTCATATGCTGCGAAATGTAAGCGGCGGCGCGCTCCTCGCCGTTGCCTCCGATCTCGCCGATCAAGATGACCTGCTCGGTTTCTGGATCTTCTTCGAACATCTGGAGCACGTCGATGAAACCGGTTCCATTGATCGGGTCGCCTCCAATGCCCACACACGTCGACTGGCCGATGCCGCGCTCCGTAAGCGCGTAAACGACCTCATAAGTTAGCGTGCCGCT
>JAICPS010000548.1 GCA_025929715.1 Anaerolineae bacterium
ACGAAGAGGTGTTTCAAGCGGCGCGCGCGGCAGCAATCCACGAAGTGGTTTTGAGCTTCCCTGAAGGCTATCAGACGCTGGTGGGCGAGAAAGGTGTGACCCTTTCTGGCGGCCAGAAGCAGCGCGTGGCCATTGCCCGCACCCTGCTTAAGAATCCACGCATCCTGATCCTGGACGACGCCACTTCGTCGGTGGATACGGAAACGGAAGTGGCGATTCGCGCGGCCATGGAACGCTTGATGGAGGGGCGCACGACGTTCATCATTGCCCACCGTATTCAAAGTGTGATGGCGGCTGACCAGATTATCGTGCTGGAGCGCGGACGCATCGTGCAACGCGGCACGCACGAGGAGTTGATGATCCAGGAAGGCGCGTACCGGCGCATTTACGACCTGCAGGCCAGGGTGGAAGAGGAAGTGTCGCGAGAGATCGGCGAGTGTGACGATGATATTCCAGGCGCGAGTGACTGTGAAGAACCTGAGTCCGAGGAAGTGCAGCGCATAAAGCCATAGGACGATTATGGAAGAGTACGAATTTCACGAAGAAGAATTTACCACGCAGTTTAACGGCCGCACGTTGCTGCGCATTTTGGAGCAGGTCAAGCCCTACTGGCCGAAGCTTCTCGGTTTTGTGCTGCTGGTCTCGCTGGTTTCGTTTCTGGATTCCTATTTCACCTTCCTGAGTAAGCGCATCATCGACGAAGGAATTCTCGGCCGGGACCGCGAAGCGCTGAGGAGCATCGTCACACTCTACGGTAGTCTGATTCTGGTGCAGGCCGTGGGCGTTTTTGGCTTCATCTATCTCACGGGCATTCTCGGCGAGCGCGTGCGCTACGACCTGCGACGCAGGCTGTTTAATCACCTGCAGGATCTTTCGCTGAGCTACTTCAACCGCACGCCTGTAGGCTGGATCATGTCCCGCGTCACTTCGGATACTGATCGCATCGCCGAGCTGGTGACCTGGGGCATGCTGGACGTGACGTGGGGCATCATGAATATCGTCGCGGCAACGTATTTCATGTTCCGCATCAACGCCTCGCTGGCTTTGATCGTCTTTGCTTCAATTCCGGTGCTGGTTGTGGTTGCCGCCCTATTCAAGAGAAAGATCCTCACCGAGTATCGCGAGGTGCGCAGGCTGAACTCAAAGATAACGGGCACCTATGCGGAAAACATCACGGGCGTGCGCGTGACCAAGGCGCTGGGACGCGAGAAGGAAAACCTGCGCGAGTTCCAGCAGCTCTCGGGCTCCATGTACCGGGCCGGCTATCGCGCCGCCTGGCTCTCGGCGCTGTTTTTGCCGGCCGTGCAACTGATCAGCGCCTTCGCCGTTGCGGCAGTGGTATGGTATGGTGGGCTGGAGCAGCGGGTGGGCGACATGACCATCGGCGGCATCCAGGCCTTTTTCTCGTACATCACATTCATGCTGTGGCCCATCCAGGAGATGGCGCGGGTGTATGCCGAGATGCAGCAGTCGATTGCGTCGGCCGAACGTGTCTTTTCGCTGATCGACGCCGTTCCTGATATCAGCGACCGGCGTGATGCGGAAGATCCCGGCACAGTGACGGGCGACATCATCTTCGACCACGTCGATTTCTACTATGAGGCCGACGAGCCGGTGCTCAGCGACTTCAATCTGCACGTACGACAGGGGGAGACGATTGCGCTGGTGGGTCCGACGGGAGGCGGCAAGTCGACAATCGTAAACTTGCTCTGCCGATTCTTCGAGCCGCGCAACGGCGCCATCCGCATGGCGGGGCGCGATTATCGCGAGTGGACGCTGCACGGGATCCAATCGCGCATTGGCATTGTGCTGCAGACGCCGCACCTCTTTTCCGGCTCGATTCGCGAGAACATCCGCTATGGGCGGTTAAACGCCACCGATGAAGAAGTCGAGACGGCCGCGCGGGTCGCCGGGGCGCACGATTTCATCACGACGCTGGCGGAGGGTTACGACGAGGAAGTGGGGGAGGGCGGTAATCTGCTTTCAGTGGGACAGAAGCAGTTGATCAGCCTGGCGCGCGCGGTGCTCGCCGATCCTGAGATTTTTATCATGGACGAGGCGACCAGCTCCGTGGACACGCTGACCGAGGCGTTGATACAGAAAGGAATGGACGCGCTGATGGAAGGGCGCACCAGCTTCGTGATTGCCCACCGCCTGTCGACGATCAAGCGCGCCGATCGAATCCTGGTGATCGAGCAAGGGCGCATTAAGGAGATGGGCAGCCATGCCCAGCTCATCCGCGCGCGCGGGCACTACTATCGCCTGTATACGCAGCAATTCCGATCGCAGCTGGAACGGGCATATGAGAGCGAGTATGGCGACGGCAATGGGCACGTTCTGCAGCCGGCGACGTGAGCGGATATCGGTCGCGGCCGCGTTAAGGTGACCAAGGTGGTCAACATTATATGTTTTTCCCCTTGACCACCTTGGTTCGAGCGGTTGGGGCGCGGTCACTACAGATGAACCGAGGACTTAGTCAGGGTGGGGGTGGGCGATTGCGGGGGGGCCTCTTCGATGCTCAGCAGGGTGCTGTTGAAGAATCCGCTGAAGGCCATCAGCAGCGTTATCAGGCCGCCGACGACGTACCAGGTTTGCACGCTTAGCCAGTCGGCGACAGGGCCGGCGATAACCAGGCCGATGGGCGTCATGAGCGTGACCAGGCTGGTGAGCAACGTGAAGACGCGGCCCTGCATTTCCGGCGCGACGGTGGTCTGGATAATGGCGTGAATGGGGCCGTTGCCGAGGGAAATGGCCAGCCCGACGATGAAAATCGCAGCTATGGCGAGCCCGAGTGCTGTCGAGGGGGTGAACCCAAGCACGAGTACACCGGCGCCAAGCAGCGACAGGCCGCATAACGACGTAATCATGCGGCGGGGAAATCCACCCCAGGCCCCCAACAGTAGGCCGCCCAGAATAATCCCGGCGCCGAACGCCGAATTGAGCCAGCCTAGTTGCAGCGCTCCACCGTCGAAGTGATCGCTGACCAGGAGGGGCAGCAGCGCGAATCCGGGGTTGAGCACCAGGTTGATAAAGACGGCCATCGAAATGAGCATGAGCAGACCGCGCCGGGCGCGCACGTAGCGTAGGCCGTCGCCGAGATCCTGGTGAAAGGAGCGCCAGAAGGCGGGCAGACCCTTTGTCGCCTGCACCTGGCGCTGTGGCTGAGGAATGGCAATGAAGAGCAGGGGAACG
>JAICPS010000090.1 GCA_025929715.1 Anaerolineae bacterium
CTACGCCGCGGCCAATTTACTCCTCATCCTTGGCCGCACCGACTACATCCCCATCGATTCCTGGGCCCTCCGCGTCGTCTCCCAGGAATGGCACGGCGGCGACCCTATCACCCCCGCCGAAGTAGAGGCGGCCTTCGCCGAGTGGGGGCAGTGGAAAGGGCTGGCTTACGTGTTTTGGGATTGGTCGTAAGCCACTGCGCAAACATCCTTGTTTGCGAGCCTTTGGCAGGGCTTGCAAGCTGGAAGCTTGCGCCACGATGGAGCAGTTCAATTCGCAGCAAGCGCCGCAGCTCTAAACGCCGCACAGACTCTAATCGCTGATCTCTAAGCTCCAAAAATCACACCCCCCTCCACCGCCGCAGCCGCCTCCCCGCCTGTTCCAGCGCCGCTTCCGTCTTACAGAATGCAAAACGCGCCAGCATCTGTCCGCCGCCGGTAGTGGTGTAAAAAGCGCTCGGCGGAATCGCGGCCACGCCGACGTCCGTCGTCAGGTAGCGGCAAAATGCCACGTCGTCGTCGAAGCCCAGCTCCGAAATATCGACCATCACAAAATAAGTGCCCTTAGGCGGGATCGGCTGCAATCCTGCCTCCCGCAGCGCCTGCAGCAAATAATCCCGTTTTGCCTGGTACATCGTGCCCAGCTCTTCGTAATAGCCCTGCTCGTCGGCCAGCTCCAGGGCGTGCGCCGCCGCTTCCTGCAAGGGCGCGGCGCCGCTGTAGGTGATGAACTGGTGCGCGCGGAACACCGCCTGGCTCAGCTCCGGTGCGGCCACCGACCAGCCTACCTTCCAGCCGGTGACGCTGAACGTCTTGCCAGCGCTCGATATGGACACCGTTCGCTCGCGCATGCCGGGCATCGCCAGCAGGCTGTGGTGGCGCTCACCGTCAAAGACGATGTGCTCGTACACCTCGTCCACCACCGCCACCACGTCATGCTCGGTGCACAACCGGGCAATAAGCGCCAGCTCATCCTCGCTAAATACCTTACCGGTCGGGTTGTGCGGCGTGTTGAGAATGATCACTTTCGTGCGCTCGTTGAACAGCGCCTCTAGCTCTTCCTCGTCGATCCCCCAATCCGGCGGACGCAGCGTGTATAGCCGCGGGACGCCTCCGGCGAACTGCAGGGAGGGCAGGTATGAGTCGTAGTAGGGCTCGAATAGAATCACCTCGTCGCCCGCGTCCACCAGCCCCATAATCGCTGCAAAAATCGCCTCGGTGGCGCCCACGGTCACCGTTACTTCCCGATCTGGGTCCACCACCAGCCCATAATGCCGATGCATCTTTTGCGCGATCGCCCGGCGCAGGCGCGGCTGGCCGCTCCCCGGCGCGTACTGGTTAATTTCAGCGGCAATACTCTCTCGCGCCGCCTCCTTGATGAACTCCGGCGCGGCAAAATCGGGAAATCCCTGCCCCAGATTCACCGCCTTATGCTCATTGGCAAGCATCGTCATCTCGGCAAAAATCGTCGTACCAAACCCCTGCACCCGTCGCGCCAATCGCGTCATTTCCACTGTCCCACCTGCTTTAGTTCCTCCAATCTCGCCCGAACGCAGTTCGATCAATCTCCAATCCCGAATCTCTGTATCCGCGTCCTTCGGCGTCACCGTGCGTCAGCATAGACATCTGCGGCCAATCCTTCCCTCC
Source organism: Anaerolineae bacterium (assembly GCA_025929715.1). Taxonomy (GTDB): domain Bacteria; phylum Chloroflexota; class Anaerolineae; order Promineifilales; family Promineifilaceae; genus JAAYYY01. The sequence continues at coordinate 1,645 of JAICPS010000090.1, forward strand.
AAATACCCGACCAACTCACTCACCTCCACCCGTACCTGCTCCGTCGTATCGCGGTCGCGCACGGTCACCGTGTCGTCTTCCAGTGTGTCAAAATCGACCGTGATGCAAAAAGGCGTCCCAATTTCGTCCTGGTAATAATAACGTTTGCCGATATTGCCACGATCGTCCCACGTCGTCGCCATCTCCGGTGAAACCAGGTCAAACACCTCGCGCGCCTTCTGCACCAGCTCAAGACGGTTCTTCAGCAGCGGGAACACCGCTGCCTTATACGGAGCCAGTGAAGGCTTAAAACGCAGCACCGTACGTTGATTATCCGCGTCCTCCCAATAGGCGTCACACAGCAGCATCAGGAAAAAGCGGTTGATGCCAGCGGCCGGTTCGATAACGTGCGGCACGAAGCGCCTGCCCGTGTAAGGGTCCGTGTACTCTAGCTTCGTGCCTGCATGCTCCTGGTGCTGCCGCAAATCATAATTCGTGCGGTAAGCCAGCCCCCACAACTCCTTATAGCCGAAAGGAAACGCGTAATCCAGATCCACCGTTTCATGGCTGTAGTGGCTGCGCTCGCGATCCGTGTGCCTTCGCCAACGCAAATTCTCCTCACGGACGCCCAGCGTTTGCACGACGAAGCGCCACATCGTCTCTTTCCAGCCTTCAAACAGCGTCTGCCACTTCGTCTGCTCCGGATCGAAGAAATACTCAATTTCCGCCTGCTCAAACTCCAGCGTACGGAAGACGAACTGGCCCGTCGTGATCTCGTTTCGAAAGCTCTTGCCGATCTGCGCGATGCCAAAGGGCAGCGTCACCCGCGTGGAGTCCAGTATCTGCTTGAAATTCGTAAAAATGCCTTGCGCCGTCTCGCCGCGCAGGTAAACGCGCGCCTTTTCTCCCGCTACCGCCCCAATAGCCGTTTCAAACATAATGTTGAAATGGCGCGGCGCCGTCACCGGGTTCCCTTCAGGGCTCTCGATGCCCAGGCGCTCGATCAGGCGCGCCATGTCCCCAATATCCAACCCTTCGACCTCCACAGGTTCCGCGTCCGGGTTCTCCTGCAGCCAGCTCTCAATCAGGTGGTCGGCGCGATAGCGGCGGTGCGTCACCCGGTCCTCCACCAGCGGGTCCGTAAACGCTTCCACGTGCCCCGAGGCTACCCACGTCTGCGGATGCAGCAGGATCTGGCTGTCCAGCCCCACCACGTCCGGCCGTTTACTGACCATTTCCTCCCACCATATGTTGCGAATATTACGCAAAAGCTCTGCCCCCAGCGGGCCGTAGTCGTACGAGCTCGTCATCCCCCCGTAGATCTCCGAAGTGGGATAAACAAACCCTCGCCGCTTGGCAAGCGCTGTAATCGTTTCCAGCGTTGGTTTCTGCTCCATATGAACGCTTATATCTCCAATTGTCATTCTGAGGCCCGAGGGCCGAAGAAGCTCAACGTTACAACAGAATGACACAGAGGGCCACAGAGCTTTTGCACAAAGTTACACAGGGATGGTTCTCGCTGCGGATCTCCGTGCCGATCTCGGTGTAGCTCTGTGTCACTACACCCTTCCAGCACAAATCATTGACCGTACCAACAAACGGCGGCACAATGGAGCCGCTGTCCGCCGTCTGCGATCCGCCGTTCGCCATCTGCCTGTACGGGCGCTTCGCGAAGCGCCCCAGCCGCTGGAATTCAACCGATTGGAAAGACCATGACCCCCCTCAAACTTTCCCTGGCACAAATGAACGTCGTTCTGGGCGAGCCCGAGACCAACCTCCAGACCGTGCGCCTCATGGCCGCCGAGGCCGCGCGGCGCGGCTCGCAGATGCTCCTGCTGCCCGAGTTATGGTCCACCGGCTACGATCTCGAAAACGCCGCCAACCATGCCACCACCATCGACGCCGGTATCTTTGCCGAAGTAGCCGAAATGGCCGTACACCACCAACTCTACATTCTCGGCTCCTGCCTCTCACTATTGGCAGAAGGCAAGTACGGCAATACTGCCGTGCTCTTCGATCCCCACGGCCAGGCCCTCGAAACCTACAGCAAGATCCACCTCTTTCGCCTGATGCAAGAAGAGCAATACCTGACGGCAGGTGACCACCTGACGCTGGTCGACAGCCAGTGGGGCAAACTGGGCCTGGCCATTTGCTACGATTTACGCTTTCCCGAGATGTTCCGCAGCTACGGCCTGGGTGGCGCCAACGTCGTCTTCCTACCGTCCGAATGGCCCCACCCGCGCCTCGCCCACTGGCAGACGCTCCTACGCGCGCGGGCCATCGAGAACCAGTTCTACGTCGTCGCCTGCAACCGCGTCGGCTCCTCCAAACAGACTGACTTCTTCGGCCACTCTTGCATCATCGATCCCTGGGGCCAGACCGTCCTCGAAGCCGGCGAAGAGGAAATGCTCCTCACCTGCGAGCTAGACCTCTCCCGCGTCCAGGCCGTCCGCCAAAAAATCCCCATCTTCCAAGACCGCCGCCCGGAACTCTACTAGTCGCAGCTGACCGGCACTTCGGAAGTGCCGGTTACCCACAATTACCGTCGTGCAAATTCGATGCAAGGCCTCAATTCCACGCCAAGCCTTCCCGCCTCTCCCAATACTCCCGTGGCTCTTCCGCCAGCCCATCCAGCTCCTCCAGCAGCCCATCGTCCAATTCCAGCGCTAACGCCCGGGCATTAGCGCGCACATGCTCCACCGTCGCCGCCCCGCTGAGTACCACGCCGGCCCACGGCTGGGCCAACGCAGCGGCGATGGCCAGGGCATCCACCGTCGTGTACAAACTCCCGGCAGCTTCAAGCAACCTCTCCATTTTCGGCGCAAACGCCCGGTCATTGTTCCGCGCCGTCAACCGTCCGTTTGCCAGCGCCTCTTTCACGATCACGCCCAACCCTGCTTCATGTGCTGCCTGCAACGCTTCGCCGGCCGAGCGCTCCAGCAGGTTCCACGTCGCCTGCACCGTGTCGAACAAGCAGCGCCCGTCATAGCGAACTTCCAGGGCGCGCACCAGCGTCTGATCCTGCCTTTCTCCGCTTAGTGTCAACCCGATGTGTAGCCCTGTGCCGCGCAGCCGCGCCAGCTCGTCCAGAACCGGCTTGTTTTCCAGAACGCCGCTGCTCAACGTAGCCGAGTGGATCTGGTACAGGTCCAAATGCCGGTAAAGAAGCTCACGACTTTCCTCGAGCTGACGCCGCAGCACCGCAAGCGAATGCTCCTTAACCTCGTGCACTTCCGCGTCCACCACCCAGCCAGCGGTATACGTATAGCCCCACTTCGAGCCAACCACGACATCCTCCGCGTCAATTCCACGCGCCTGCAGCCAGGTGGCCAGAAACTGCTCCGCGCGTCCATACGAGCGCGCCGCGTCAAAATAGCGAATACCCTCCTCCCACGCCGCGTCCAGCACCTCGTGCGCGTGCGCTTCCATCGCCTCCACGTCATACCTCTCGTCCAGGTCCGCCGCGTGCCCCAGGTTGATATAACCCGGCCGCCCCAACGCCGCCAAACCCAATCCCAAAGGCGTCACCATTAGATTCGTATGGCCCAGATGCCGTAACTGCATAACATCGTACTCCTCCGGAGATTAGGAGATTAGAAATTAGGAGATTAATCGCCAATCTCCCAATCTCTAATCTCCAATCTCCAGTTCCCACAATAGCCTTCATACTGTACCATTACAGCCCATGACCGGCACCATCCTCAACGCAATCACCGTATTCATCGGCGGCGCCATTGGCGTGTTTCTCGGCCACCGCTTCCCGCAGCGTATGCACGAGACAATCTTCGCCACGCTCGGCCTCTTCACGCTGTTCATCGGCATGGACAGCGCCCTGGCGACCGGCAACCCGCTAATCGTCCTGGGCAGCCTGCTTCTAGGCGCCTTGCTGGGCGAGGCGCTGGACATCGACGCCCGCCTGGAGAGTTTCGGCGGCTGGCTGCAACAGCGGTTGAGCCGCGTAAGCAACAGCGTAAGCGCCGTCGGCGGCGGAAGCACCGGCGACCGCGACCGATTCGTACAGGCCTTCGTCACCGCCAGCATCGTCTTTTGTGTCGGTCCGCTTACTATTCAGGGCGCCATCGAAGACGGGCTGATGGGCGACTACACTAAGCTGGCAATCAAATCCATGCTCGACGGTTTTGCCGCGTTGGCCTTCGCCGCCACGCTGGGACCCGGCGTTCTGGCCTCGATCATCGTCATTCTCGGCTTTCAGGGCGGACTCGCGCTGCTGGCAAACTTCGGCGCCGCCTTCTTCACCGAACCGATGATCGCCGAAATGACCGCCGCCGGTGGCGTGGTGCTGCTCTCAATCAGCTTCCGTCTTCTGGACATCAAAGAGATTCGCTCAGCCAACCTGCTTCCCGCCCTCTTCATCGCCCCCCTTGCGGTAGCGCTCATGGACCTGCTGGGAATTAACTATTATCCTTTGTAGTGACGACTTCGGTCGTTCACGTTTGGTAACGACTGAAGTCGTCACTACAAGCCAAACAAAAGCCCCCGCAGATAAATATCTGGGGGGCGCGTCCAACTGCAAAAATGTGGGGAAAAATCAGCCCCGCCATGCCGTGTGAGCGACTTTGTTGAACCTGCATACGCAGGTGGGAATCATGTTGTCGTGGGACGTGTGCCTCACCTTACGGCTACTGCATTATCCCACCGTAAGCCAATTCCCTTTTACTAAGTGTTGGCTCAACATTTGAAACCCATCACGGGCACGGCAGGGTTCGAGATGATCTTAGCATAGTCGCATTTCCCCGGCAAGACCGCGGAGCGCGTCTTATTCATCTTTTACTTTCCCCGTTCCGAACCACCCGCTCATATACCGCGCTCGTTTCCCGCGCCGCCCGCTGCCACGAGAAGTGTGTAACGCGTTCAAATCCTCGAGCGCGCAGCGCCCGCCGCAGCTCCTCGTCCCGTAACAAAGTCGACAACCCCGCCGCAATGGCCTCCTCGCTTTGAGGGTCCACGAGATAGGCAGCGTCGCCGCAGATTTCGGCCAGCGAAGAGCGATTGCTGGTCAGGACCGGCGTGCCACAGGCCATTGCCTCCATTGGCGGCAGGCCGAAACCCTCGTACAGCGACGGAAAGGCAAACACCGTCGCCAGCGAGAAGAGGGCCGGCAGGTCTTCGCTGGGAACGTATCCCACGTAATGCACGGCGTTCTCCAACCCTGTTTGCTGCACTTCGCGCTCAAAAGTCTCCATCATCCAGCCCATCGGGCCGGCAAGCACCAGGTGATAGTCTAGCCCTTCTTCGCGCACCTGCTTCAAAGCCCGGACCAGACGCAGCAGATTTTTGCGCGGTTCCAGCGTGCCCACATACAGCACAAAATTCGTCGGCAGCTTATACTTGCGGCGCAGGGCGTCCAGCGCCCGCTCGTCGTCCACCGGCCGAAATTTGTCCGCGGCCGCTTCGTACACGACGTGAATTTTCTCAGCTTCCAGTGACAGTACGCGGATCAGGTCGCTGCGCGAATGATCCGATACGGTGATGATCGCCTCGGCGCGGCGCGCAATCAACGGTAGCGTCAGGCGCATCGTCAGGTGGCGTGCCCGCGGATGGTAACGCCCGTAGACAAACAGTGATGCATCGTGGATCGTGAGCACATATGGCGCCGGCTGCCACAGGGGCGCTAGCGCGTTGGTGAAGTGACAAAGGTGCGGCTGGCTGCTCTGAATCGTGCCCGGCAGAATCGCCTGCATCCACAGCCAGCGGCTTTGCGGAAAATAGCGTTGCTCCACCTGACGAGCGTGAGGTAGCGAGGATTCCAGACCGTTTAGCGGCCGGTTGCTATACAGCAGATATTCCCAGTCGGGCTGCATTTCTGCCAGCGCCGACAACAGGTTGCTGGTGTAATATCCTACACCTGATCGCTGTCCCAGCAGCGGCGTGCCATCAAAGCCAATACGCATAGAATCTCTCGTAACAATACCGTAAACACTATCATACAACGCCGGCGGGCTCATTATCAACCATCACCCATAGTCCACTTAACAGCCAGAACAACAATCCGGTGCTGTTGGCGCTTAGGAAGTAATCGACCGCGCCATGAAGGAAGAACGCCAGCAGGCTAAACGCCAGGGCAGCGCGCCACACCGTTACCTGCGGGTGGCGCAACGCGCGAACCATCTCCAGCCCCACCAGCATCATCCAGGCAAAGAAAGGTAGGGCGCCTAGAAAGCCCAGGGAGACCAGAAATTCCACGTACCAGCTGTTGGTGTGAATCGATATGTTCCACTGCTGAAAATCCAGGTGTCGCCCGTAAATGAGCCGGAAATTATCCATGCCGATCCCAAGCAGCGGCCGCTGCAGCAACTCCTCGGCGGCGATGCGCCACAGCGTGCGTCGCCCCGGAATGGGCGCCAGGTCTGCCGGAGCTTCCACAACCCGGCTAAGGGCAAGCTGGGTTGCGTCCTGTGGCGGCGCGGGTGCCGTCGAGTGCTCTACGCGGATCAGCGTGCTGGCGCGCACGCCATTTTTGTAACTGAACCAGGTCACATGCTCCTGAACCATATCCCAGTGAAACCGGTAAACGCCGGAGTTGAGCGGCGCGCGCAGCCCTACCCGCATAGTCACTGCCTCTCCCGGCGACACAGGCTCCGGCAGTCTCCAACGCGGTTGAAAAGCAAGGCTCTGATCGTCCTCGGGCAAATACCAGTGCCCGCCGAGCTGTACAATGATGGGAGCGGCGCTGGTCCACGTCAGGGCGCCCTCGTTGCGCACCGTAATCGTCGTCGTCACCGTCTGCCCTGCATCTACCGTGAGTGTCTCCGGAACGTCAAAATCTAGAGCGTACCATTCATTGTCTCCCTCTGTGCGCAGGCGCATGCGCACCACGGGATCAAAGAGCGCGTTCAGCCCGAAAAACACGACAATACCTCCTGCCAGCACGGCCCAGGGCAGGCTCCGGCCGAGATTTCGCATGCCACGACCGTCATGGGCGTGATCGCGCCGCCACAGTAAGACGGCGACGACCAGCCCGCTGAGGCAAATGGTGGCGATGCTCGCCCGGCTGTAGGTGAAGATCGCCGCCTGTAGCCATATTACCAGTCCGCTGCCTGTCGCCACGGAGAGCCACGATCGCCGCCGCTGCAGAATGAGTGTAAGCGCAAGGAGTAACGGCAGGGTAGCCTCGAGAAACATCGCCGTCTGGTTGGCGTGGTCAAAACTGCCTGTCAGACGTATGAACGGCCCAACACTTGTCGGCGCCACGCGGAAAATGTTTAGCGCTGCCAGACCGGCGCCTGTTTCGATTTCTACAAATCCGGCGACCACCGAGATAAATCCGCCGAGCAGAAGCGCAATCACGACGCGCAGAATGTCCTCGGAACTGTGCAGCAGGAACGGGATACAGAGCGCCAGAGCCATGCCCGACAGGATGCGCGCGCTTGCCTTGGCCGCGTTCAACTGGTGTTCAGGCGCTAGTAGGGTGCTGAGCAAAATGCCCACGACGAAGAGCGTCCAAAGCGCCAGCCAGGAGCGCGGAAATGTCCAGCGGATTGGGCCGGCAGGGCGCAAGCCGCCGCGCGCCAACACGAGGGCGGTCGGCAAAACCACGAGCGCCAGCAGCGCCTCCAGACTGGTGACCCGGAGCGGCCCTGCGCTAAACAATAGCGTTTCAAACGGCAGGGCAAAGGCCAGGAGGACCAGGCTGAGCCGCGCCACGCTGCTGAGGCGATCTCGATGGGCATCGTTCATACGGGCTGATTTGACGTTCCGGAAACCGCTGTACGACTCTCACTACCCCGCGTCAGGAACAGGGTCGCAGTGCAACATAAGAGTAGTAACAGTTCTGCAAAAGTAACGGAGATGGCCGGCGCCACGGCGCCCAATATGGGGATGAAAACCCAGCTCAGCGCGCTGTGAATGGCCAGCATGAGGCCCACAAACAGGCTGGAGTAAAGCTGTTGTCCGCGGGCGATGAGAATGTGCGTCAAATTATAGTTGATAAATGCAGGCAGCGCCGACAGGCCAAGCAATCTCAGAACGGGCACGCTCTCCACGAACGGCTCCCCATACAGGGTAGGGATCAGCCATGGCGCCGCAAACCAGAAGAAGAGCGCCACGCCCGCCCCGGCCAGCGCCAACAGTAACGAGCTGCCCAACGCCAGCCGGTGCGCCTGTCGCCGTTCGCCGGCTCGTACGCTATGCATGGCCTGCGAAAAGGCGGGGAAGACGGCCGCCAGCAGCGCCGCCGGCACAATCTGTGCGGGCTCCACCAGTCGCTGCGCCGCGCTGAATTGCGCCACGGCCACCGCGCCAAGGCGAAATTCGAGCAAAAAGACAGCAACGCGCGTGTAGGCGATGGAAAGAAAGATGGCAATGCCCAGCGGCAGCGCCTGCCGCAACATGGCGCTGTATCCTGGACTGCGGGTATCTTGCCCGCTATTTGCGGGCAATATACCCGCAGTCCGCTGAAACCAGCCCGCTCCATCCAGCCGTCGCAGCGCCCACACCGCAACGGCGCTAATGGCCACCAGATACGCCCATCCTACTTCCAGCAGCCCCCCGCCCGCCAGAAGCGCCGCCGCCGCCAGAAACGCTGTCAGTAAACGCGCCGCGGTCAGCAACCACGCTTCCCGGATCACTCGCTGCTGACCGCGATAAATATAGGCAGCGAACTCCAGGAACGTCTGCGCCAGCATCGCCAGCCCCAACAACAGTAGGCCCGCCTGCTCTGTTGGCGCGCGGCCGTTCCGCAGCAGCACTAGCAGCGCCACCACCGGCAGCGCCAGCCACAGTTTCAGTCGCAAAGCGCCTGCTACCAGCGGCTGCGCCGCGCGCCCCGCAATGGCGATGTCGCGCGCTGCCAGTACCTGCAAGCCCAGATCGGCAATTTGCGCCAGCACGAATCCCAGCGCCAACCCATAGCTATAAGCGCCGAAAGCCTGCTCGCCCAGGCGGTTGGCAATTAGCAGGCTCAGCCCAAACGTTGCCACGCGGCCCACCAGCTCCGACCCCAACTTCGCCAACGCGTTGCCACCCAAACGGCGGCCTAAAGCAAATGATTCCGACATAACCCGTCAATTATAAGCCGCCCTTGCTTTCCCGGAAACCCTAGCCGTTCTGACGGCCAGTTTCCGGGAAAGTTTTTGTATAAACGCTACGTAATACAATCCCTCTGCTGCTTGATACAAACTATAATCCGTGATAATCGTTACCCTAGAGTCTAAGAAAAGAGAGATCGCGCAAGCGATGTCCAAAACGCTCTAATCTCCACAATCTCTGCGCCCTCAGCGCCCTCTGTGGTAAAGAAACATGACCAATCGCAACGTTCCCCCCATCGTCCACCTCCAAAACCTGACCAAATCATTCGCCGAAGGCGGCCGCGACCGCCTTGTCCTGGACGACGTAACCGCCAGCTTCCGTCGCGGCGACTTCGTCGTTATCCTGGGCAAGAGCGGCAGCGGCAAGAGTACGCTGCTAAATCTAATCAGTGGTATCGAAACGCCCACGGCCGGCGAGGTCTTCGTGGACGAGACGCCCATAACAAAACTTAGCGAGCGCCGTCGCACGCTTTTCCGGCGCGACAATATCGGCTTTGTCTTTCAGTTCTTCAACCTCATCCCGACGCTCACCGTCATGGAAAACATTACCCTGCCTCAGGAGCTTGCGGGAATGGAGCGCGCCACCGCCGAGCGCTCCGCCACGCGTCTTTTGCAACGCGTCGGCCTCGACGCCCGCCGCGACGCCTTCCCCGACCGTCTCTCCGGCGGCGAGCAGCAGCGCGTGGCCATTGCCCGCGCCCTGGCTCACGACCCAATGCTCGTGCTCGCCGACGAACCCACCGGCAACCTTGACACCGACACCGGCGCCCGCGTTCTGGATCTCCTCCTCGAGCTAACCCGCGAAGCCGGCAAAACCCTCATCATGGCCACCCACAGCGCCGAAGTGGTACCCTATGCAAATAACGTGTGCCGGATTTACGATGGGAAGTTGGTGGGATTGGAGAGTGGTGAATTGGAGAACTGGAGATTAGAGATTGGAGATTGACCGAACTTCGTTCGGGCGAGATTGGGCAGCGCTTAATCGCCAATCTCTAATCTCCCAATCTCTACTGCTTCGACCACAACATGCCACACTCCATATCCACTCCCCTCCTCCGCACCACCTACCGCCGCATGCTCCGCCGGCCGTTGCAATACGTGCTGCCCATTCTCGGCGTCGCGCTGGGCGTGGCCATGATGGTCTCCATCGATCTGGCCAACGAGTCCGCCAGCCGCGCCTTCCGCCTGTCCACCAA
>JAICPS010000660.1 GCA_025929715.1 Anaerolineae bacterium
AGTTCCCCTTCTACGATTGGACCCCCGACGGCCGCTGGCTGGCCATCGTCGAAGACGGCTTCCTCCGCCTCATCGCCCCCGCCCACGGCTACCAAAAGCTGGTAACGCACGGCGAGGGAGATTGTTTGTACGTGGCGTGGGTGGAATGAGAGACTGGAGACTAGGGACGCATCCCAAGTCTCTAGTCTGTAATCTCTACTTATGGTACAAACCGCCCCATGAACCCAACCTACCCACGACGACAACCCATCGCCCACCTGCCGACGCCGTTGGAGAAAATGGAGCGGCTCAGCAAGCATCTGGGCGGGCCGGAGCTTTGGATCAAGCGTGACGACCAGACCGGGCTGGCGATGGGTGGGAACAAGGCGCGCAAGCTGGAGTTTCTGGTCGCCGACGCGCTGGCGCACGGTTTCGACCACCTGCTAACCACCGGCGCCCCACAGAGCAACCATTGCCGCCAGACCGCGGCAGCAGCGGCCCACTTTGGCCTTGGTTGCAGCCTGGTGCTGCGTGGATCGCCGCCGGCCCAGCTCCACGGCAACCTGTTGCTGGACCGCTTGCTCGGCGCGCACCTCTACTGGGCCGATGGGCGCGAGGGTAGTGAGGTAATGAACGACGTCGCCGCCGAGCTGCGTTCCATGGGTCGTAAACCCTACCCCATCCCCGTCGGCGGCTCCAACGTGATGGGCGCCACGGGCTTCGTCATGGCCATTCAGGAGCTGACCAACCAGTTGCAGAGCGGCCCGAACGTCGACTTCATCGTCTTTGCCAGCAGCAGCGGCGGCACACAGGCCGGCCTCGTGCTGGGTGCCAGGGTCTACGGTTTTCGAGGACGTATCCTGGGCATCAGCGTGGACCACCCGGCCGACCAGCTCAAGACCCTCGTATCAGCCCTGGCCACCGCGACCGCCACTCACCTCGGGCTGGGCACCCTCTCGGTAGCCGACCTCGTGGACGTCAACGACGATTACCTCGGCGAGGGCTACGCGCAGGTCGGCGAGACGGAGCGCGAGGCGATACAGATGACGGCGCAGCTAGAAGGCATCTTGCTCGACCCCGTCTACACCGGCCGCGCCATGGGCGGCCTCATCGACCTCATCCGCTGGGGCGCCTTCACCCGCGGCCAGACGGTCCTCTTCTGGCATACAGGCGGCACGGCGGCGTTGGGCGCGTTTGGGGAAAAGCTGATATAGAAATTAAGAGATTGGAGATTGTCCGAACTGCGTTCGGGCGAGATTAGTCCAATCTCCCAATCTCTAATCCCTAATCTCTATGCCTCTAATACTTCCCTCAACTTCCCCCCCAACACGTCCGGCGAAAACGGCTTATGCAGCCAATCCACGATGCCCTGTTCCAGGAGCGAGCGGCCCTGGTCTTCCAGGGGGTAGCCCGTCATGACCACCATTTTCACGCCGGAGTCGCGGGCGATGAGGTTGTGATAAAGGTCCACGCCGCCCATCTCGGGCATCACCATGTCGCTTAGGACCAGGTCTACGCTTTCCTGGTTCTCTTCAAACAGCGCCAGCGCCTCGCGTCCGGTACCCGCCAGGAGCACATTGTAACCCAGCAGCTCCAGCGTGTCGTCGATGGCGTCCCGGGTTGCCTCGTGGTCTTCGACCAGCAAAATCGTCGCCTGCCCGTTGTCGTGGGAGCCGTTCCCGTTGTGAAAAGGCGTGGTGGCCCGCGGGCTTGAGTCGAGCGCCGGCAGGTAGATGGTAAAACGGGCGCCCCGGCCTGGGCTGCTGTCCACCTCAATCGTGCCCCCGTGCTGCTTGACGACGCCATAAACCTGCGCCAGGCCCAGCCCAGTCCCAATCTCCGGCTCCTTGGTGCTGAAGAACGGCTCAAAGAGGTGTGGCAGATGGCCGGGACTAATTCCGGCGCCGTTATCGGCCACCGACAGGCACATGTAGCGCCCCGGCGCCATTTCGGGCGCCGGCGGGCGTTCGCCTGGCCTTAGCGCCAGGGAGGTCAGGGCAATTTGTAGCTCGCCGCCGCCAGGCATGGCGTCGCGCGCGTTGAGAGCCAGGTTCATCAACATCTGCTGCAGGCGCGTAGGATCCGCGCTAACTCTGTATTCGTCCGGCTCGGCGCGCAGCGTGACGGCGATGTTTTCCGGCAGCGTGCGCTGCAGCAGCTTCACGACCTCCTTGACGAACGGCAGAAGATCCAGCCGTCCACGATCCATGATAGCGCGCCGGCTGAAGTCCAGGATCTGCGTAATCAGATCCGAGGCGCGGCGCGCCTGCTGGGCGATGGTCTCCAAATATTCCTGGCGCATGGGAAGGTCCGGATTGCGCGCCAGTGACTGGCTGTAGAGCATGATGACTGCCATGATGTTGTTAAAATCGTGAGCAATACCCGCCGAGAGCTGGCCCACCGTCGCCAGCCGGTCCTGGCTCTGCACGTACTGCCGGCGCTGCCGTTCCTCAGTCACG
>JAICPS010000686.1 GCA_025929715.1 Anaerolineae bacterium
CACCTGCTCAGCCTGCGCCAGAGCGATGACGCGTGGCAGATTACCAGGGTTTCCGGGTTGTAGTAAGCGCTTTCGCGCTGTTTGATAAAGTGCCTCCTACGAACGATGTATCGTCGCCCGTACGGTTGTTCCTTGCCCGGGAGCGCTGTCGAGGCTAAAGGCGCCTCCCACGCCTTCTATTCGTTCGCGCATTGACTTAAGGCCCAGATGCCCCGGAAAGTGGTCGTGGGGATTGAAACCCTGGCCGTCGTCGCTGACTTCGAGCACCACGTCCCCGTTTTCGGCGGCGAGGGTGACGCGGGCGTGGACGGCGTTGGCGTGCTTGACGACATTGTTCAGCGCTTCCTGTGTGAAGCGGTAGAGCGCTTCTTTCACGGCGACGGGCAGGTCTGGCTCGACCTCCAGTATCGTCTCCACGTTTATCTCGTGCCGCGCGCGCAAGGCTTCGATGCGCCTGTTGAGCGCCGGAATGAGACCCTCAACTTCCAGTGACTCCGGCCGCAGCTCGAAGATGAGGGCGCGCATTTCCGCCAGCCCTGTGGTTGCCAGGGAGATGACATACTCCAGCGGGGGGAGAAGAGTCTTTTCGGCGCCGTCATTCCCTTCGAGCATTTTGATCGCCGTCTTCGCCCCGAGGCCAATACCATAAAGGGCTTGTGAAACGGAGTCGTGCAGTTCACGCGCCAGCTTCTGCCGCTCTTGCAGCGCGGCGAGGGTGCGGCTCTGCTCGTAGAGCCGCGCATTTTCCAGCGCGATGGCCAGCTGGTTGGCCAAAGGCTGCAGAACGCCGACGTCGATGGCGTCAAAATCGCCGACGACGTCACTGTCGATGTTCAGGACGCCGATCAGCTCTCTCCTGACTTTGAGCGGCAGGCTCAGGGCGGACCCCACTTGGTCCTCTGTCATTGGCAGATAGTATGGATCTCGGCGCACGTCGGGCACGATGAGCGGCTCGCCGGTAGATGCCACGTGGCCGGAAGCGCCGACTTTGCCTACGAAGAAGCGGTGCGCGTTGCAAAGGCGGCATTCGCGCTCGTCGCGCCACACGCCTGCTCCCGCTCTAAAGATGATCTCGTTACCCTCGAGAAGCCCGATATGTACGTGCGAGAAGCCAAAAGCCTGCTGGATCAGGTGCACAGCCTGGTTGGCGACCTCGTCCAGGGCGAGAATCGCGGTGATCTGGCGGCTGACGTCGCCGATGAGGCGGAACTGTTCCGACAGCGCCAAAAGCTCGTGCGTCCGCTCCTCGACCCGTTGCTCCAACGATTGCCGCGCTTCAAGCAATTCGGTTTCCATCCGCTCACGTTCGGCGATGTCCAGCTCAAGCTTGCGGTTTAGCTCGCCCAGCTCGGCGGTGCGCAGCAGCACAGCTTCACGAAGACGCGCCTGCCTACTGCTCACGAGGTAAACCATGCCCGTTGTGAGCATGATGAGGGCGAAGGTGAGCGTGGCGAAGACGCGCATGGGCGCGCCGATGGTCGCAGCCCAGCCGTCATGAGGCAAGGCGGCAAGCTGCCAACGGCCTTCAGAAAAGGCGATTAAGTGATAGGCCGGACTCTGGGCCTGTAAATTGGCCTGGCCGTAGATCAGAGTGCCGTCAGGATCGGAGATCGCTATCTGGAATGGATCGGCGCCAAGCCCAAGACCGGCGTTAGCAAGGATCGGCTGCAGATCGTTGACGAGGGTGATGAAGCCCCATAAGCGCCCTTCGATATAGACGGCCTTCTGCACTACGGCGGCCCGCTGCTCACCAGGCAGAAGGATGGGCGCCGAGACCGTGGCGACGCCGGTTTGCAACGCGCGCCGGGCGCCAGCCGCCATGACTGCTGGAGGAGCTGCGAAGAGATCCTGCGCCAACTGGTGGCTGCTGGATGTTTGGGGGTATACGTATCTCGCAGCGCCCTCGGGTGCGACGACGATGGCGCGAAGGCCGGTCGTGGACGCCGAGAGACCGGCGAAATAAGGGTCGAACGTTTCTTGAAGGAGGTCCGCCGCCGGATTTGAGCGAACCAGCGCGTCTACGTTATCGACCAGGTTCAGGCGGCGGTCGAGGGCCAGGGAAAGCGCGTTACCCTGGAGCGCCAACTCCGCGCGAACCTCCGCCCGTTGTTCGCGGAGTAATCTTTGTTCGTACCAGCCGTAGGCCTGGGCGCCGGAGAGGAGGAGGACAAGAAAGACGACGGTGGTAACGATGGCGGCGTTCCAGCGCGGGGCAATCGGGATACGCCGCAGGACGCGTCTGTCTGTTGTATTCTGAGC